>NZ_JARESV010000027.1:0-109938 GCF_046026985.1 Paraburkholderia sp. RL18-101-BIB-B | reverse complement strand
CAGGCCATTGGTCTCTCTGGTCAAATGCACGGTGCCGTTCTCCTTGATGCCAATGACCGGCCGCTGCGCCCAGCGATATTGTGGAACGATATGCGCAGCGTCAGCGAATGCACTGAACTCACGGCCCGCGCACCAGGGCTGCATGAAATCGCAGGCAATTGCGCCATGCCAGGGCTCACGGCACCAAAGTTATTATGGGTTGCACGACACGAGCCGGAGCACTTCCGGAAACTGGCGTGCGTCCTGCTGCCGAAGGACTATCTACGTTTGCGTTTGACCGGCTTAAAGCTCACGGACCCATCCGATGCGTCAGGAACCCTTTGGCTCGACGTCGGGCGTCGCGAGTGGTCCGACGTTCTTTTGCAAGCCTGTGACATGTCGCGAAAGCAGGTGCCACTGATTGAAGAAGGGAGCCGGGCGGCCGGCGTCGTGCGTCGCAGTATTGCTAGTGAGCTTGGCCTGCCCGCAAATGTGATTGTTGCGGCTGGTGGGGGCGACACGGCGACAAGCGCGCTGGGAGTCGGCGCTGCAGAATCCGGGGATGGATTTCTGTCTCTCGGGACCTCGGGAGTGCTGTCCGTTGTCACCGGGCAGTTTCGGCCGAGCCCGCACCTAGGTGTACACGCGCTCTGCCACTCGATTCCGAACCGGTGGCACCGAACGAGCGTCGTGCTGTCAGCGGCTAGCTGCGTTCGTTGGCTGTGCAACCTCACTTCTGCCGACGAAGCATGTTTGCTAGGTGAGGTCGAGAGTGTCAGTGCGAACCGCCGCGCCAAAGCTCCATTGTTCTTGCCATATCTTTCCGGTGAACGAACACCCCACAATGACCCTTACGCCCAAGGCGTGTTTTGTGGACTTGCTGATTCGACCGACCGCGCCACGCTTGCCTATTCGGTTCTTGAGGGCGTCACGTTTGCTTTGTCGGATGGCCTCGATGCCCTGCGTGCGGATGGCACCCGCGAAACCTCGCTGAGTCTTATCGGTGGCGGTGCACGCAGTACGTTCTGGACGCAGTTGATTGCTGACGCGTTTGGGGTACCGGTACGCCGGCCGCCCGATACACAGTGCATCGCTGCGCTCGGAGCCGCACGTCTCGGCTGGTTAGCGGTTGGCGGCGACTTCGCGGCAGTCGTCTGTACCCCGTCGCTCTCGCAGGAATTCTTTCCTGACGATGAGCGGCATTCGATACTTGTGGAACGGCTAGCGTCGTTCCGAAATCTGTACAGGCAACTGCGGCCGCTTTTCCCAACTTGATATGTAGAGATTTCGGAGCGGAGCAGCGCAGTCGCTGTTGCCCGCGACATGAAAGCAGTTGCTACGGGCGTGAGCTCGAACCTGTTCAGAGCGCGTCCTGGCAAAGCGCCATCATCCTCTGGACCATTGTGCTTGATTCGTTGAGTTCCATCTCGCTGGTGAAGAGGGCGTTCACGCTGGACAGCCGGACTGCGACGCCTGCCTCCAGCAAGTCCTTGCTGGCAATCTTCAGAGCGAGTTGACCGATGCGGACCCTGTCCAGCCAGTCCATCTTCAGCCTATTTTTCTTGAGCCATCGACGGCAGCACTCAACAATATGGTCCACTCGCCATTCGTTGGTCAGCGCGTAGGAAGCAGCTGCAATCGCCACCAGTAAACATAGCAAGTCGGGCCGCGCGCTTGCGCGCTCGTCAAATTCAGGTTTGGTCATGTCTATCGGCTTGCTCGCAGCAGTTAAGCAAGCCCAGCACATGTGGGCGAAGACACGCGAATCAACAGGGTCATCATTCGACCCTTTTTTAAGGGCGCCGGCATGATTGCAAGGACCTGGTCGGAACAGCGATAAAGGGGGCTATTGCCGCGCGGCAACTGCCTTCGCACTTTCAGCAACGGGCGCAAGGTGCGTTGACGAGTTCCTCGTCCCGTCGACCTTTCAGCAACGGTTGGACATGGATACCAGTTCGCGCGGAAGTTAGCGCAATGGGTACTGGGCCGCGACATGGTCTTGAAAAATGAAGAGCTGAATCACTTTGGTCGCGGCGCCGCGTTCCGGCATTCTTCCTTGTTTGGCGTCTCGCGGCGACCTATCTTTAAGTTGCTTCTCATCAAGGAGACGGCCATGGACAGCGGGGCGGTAAGCGTGCATTTCGACAGCGGACACCTGTTTCTCGACCTGTCCGACGGCCAGGCCGTTGAATTTCCGTTGGGCTGGTTTCCTGCGCTGCAGGCAGCCACAACAGCGGAGCGAGGGTGTTTTGCCATCTCTTTGGACCGCCAGCAGTTGTACTGGCCGGAACTGCATGAAGAGATGGACGTCACCGCATTGCTGCAGTCCTTGCCAGACCGTACACGGCACTAGGCCTGCCTGGTTCCTCTCGGGCGTTCGACGTTTTTCGTCGAACATGGCGTTACGATTTTTGCGCTTTCGACTTGCCGGTTTGTTTTTTCGGCGGTGCGATGTCGGCGTTCCAGTTCAGCTTCCACAACACTCAACGCCTGCTGGTTCCAGTGTCGACCTAGGAACGAGTCCTACGACCAGGACGGCGCGTGCTATGGCGACTCGATTGCGTCGAGACGCGCCTGGGCCGTCTCATCAGGATGCTGACGCTGATACGCCTCGAACACATGTGAGCAAAGTTGCGCCAATGCAGCAAGATGTACCGCCTGGTCGGCATGCTCTACCTCACCCGCGTTCAGCAAGTCGTCGAGTACAGGAGCGAGACGGCGCAGTTGCCGGAAAGTGGCGTCGTCAAGTTTCATGTTGGGTTTCCTATCTTCGGCCGATACGGCACATGCGGTACAAAGCTGGCTCGCAGCTTTCCTTAAGCCCCTGTCACTGGAGGAAGACGGTGGCCCACCGACTTTTTGAAGTCTATGCCTGGAGGGCATGCATCACATCCCGCGCAGGCCAGATAGCGGCGGCGCGTGCATCCAGGCACGTCCACCAGTTCTGGTACGCCCCACCGCAACCATTTGCCAGCGGGCGCGGAGTGTTCGAGCTGCACCGTGGCGCTCGATGCTTTGTTTGCAATCGTAAAGCATCAAAACGAGACGCGCGAATTACAGTCTACGCTCCCGTCGCTGCACTGCACAATAAATCTCAGAATCTAGGTGAATATCGGGCCTCGATTGCCCGCAATATACGGCATGAAGCGTACCGAACAACACTGCCAGTGCGGAAAATCGCATGCCGAGAGCCTCGTTACTACGGTTGGATTTCTGCGACGCACAATAACAAACTAATTGTCAAATCGTCCGGGGAGGGTTTACGCTTAAGCCACTTCCCCGCGAGATGACTCTGGACTATGGCCACGCCTGCTTTTCTGGACCGTGACGAACTGCTCGCCGCCTGGTGTCGCGTCACTCCGAATACAGAATTTGTCGAGCGTTACCGGTATGAACTGGACGAACTCGGCGAGGCTGTTCTGAATCCTTCCCCGTCGGCCAGGCGCCAGATAGTGCTAACAGATGTCTACTGTCACCTCACCGAACACATGGGTCATGGCGCAGCAATGTCGGTGGCCATTTCGACCCGGTCATTTGGCATCAGGGTCCCGGACGTCGTGTGGATGCCGTGTGACAAGTGGGAAGGCTTCGACCGCGACGACCCAGTGCCGTTTGTGCCCGACCTCTGCGTTGAAGTGCTTCTCGATAGCGACAGGGTGCGGGAGATCGACCGCCGGATAGCAAGCTATCTGCAGGGCGGCGCGAGTGAGGTAATCGTTGTGAACCACTTTGGACGGGTTGAATTCTGGGGCGCAAGAGGCCGGCGACCAACTTCAATTTTCGGGATAACACTCCCGCTTGACCGCATGTATTTCGAAGAAAGTGACGTGTCGACTATTCTGAGCGTTCGTTGTTGAGAGCCTAGCATTCAAATGAGGTCCACGCAGGGCGAGCGTCACCAGCGGTTCATCATGGCGACTCGTTCGCTTGAATACTTCGCGCAACGCTCGTTCGCCAAAGCCGTCGAGCAGGCGGTCGTCATTCATGTAGCGCACTGCGCAGGGGCTTAGAAATGGAGACATCCCCGGATGTTCCTGCTCTGGCTCCCCAAGCTGCCAACGCGGTCTGCGGCTAGCAAACCACCGGTCCCATTACGCTCACGGGTGCCGCATCGACGGAGTAATTGTTAGGCCAACCAGCAATCCTTCCGGAGAAAGAAATCGTGTGACCGTCTGACCCCACGGTTCCATCTTGTTCTTGATGAGAATTCGATAGCCTCGCGATTCCAGTTCCGCAGTTGCTCCTTCGACATCTTCGACATCGAATTCGAGCCATGCCTGGGGAACGGGCGTGTCGTCCGGCCAGGAATCTTTGCCAAAGCAGGACTGTGCCGCCTGCTCAAGCGGCCATAAGGCAAAACTCTGAACTCCTTTCAGAGTCTCAGTATGCAGATAACCGCCCGACTCCTCCTTGAATGAGATATTGAACGTCTCCCCGTACAAGTTCCGGCCCGCGATTTTATCGCGGACGATTGGTCCAAACCCGGCAACGAGCAGGATTTTGATACGCTCAAACTCTTGCATGTGAACTCCTCCTTTCGCTGCAGATGCGGCAGGTAGTGGGGTGTGTTTCTGCCCGTTCAGGTCGACGTCCCCCTTGGTTCAGCTGATTTTTTTGTCGCCCTGAACTCATGACCAAGGGCTCACCGACCTTAGACAATGCCCCGCAACTTGCCATCGGCACGATTCACCAGGATGTACTACAGCTTGTCGAGAGAAAGTGGCTTGGTCAGATGGAAATCGAAACCGGCCGCCAGTGCCCTCGACTTGTCGGATTCGGAAGCATAGCCCGTGAGCGCTACGAGCACGACGCCGTCGAATGCGCGATTCAGGCGAACGGTTCGTGCAACTTCGAAGCCGTCCATTTCCGGCATGCCCACATCGATGATTGCAACCTGGGGGGCATTTCAGACATCAGCGCGTATGGCGCCGCGCCCGTTGTCCGACGTTGTTACTTCGTGACCTTCAAGCTCGAGCAAAACGCTCAGCGCCCTGAGCGCATCCTGATTGTCGTCAACAAGCAGGAGACGCGCCGGTTCGGGAGCCGCAGCGGTCGCTCCGGGGGCGCCTGCGTCTGTATTTGCTATGGTCCTGGCTATCGGCAAACGGAGTGTCACAACCGTGCCTTTGCCCACGCCTTCGCTCCTAATTGAGATTGTTCCATGGTGAAGTTCGACCATCCGCTTTGCCATCGCGAGCCCGATTCCCAAGCCTCCTTCGGAACGCGCCTGGCCACGGGCAGACTGCGCGAATAACTCGAAGACGTGCGGCAGGACGGCGCTATCGATGCCAATTCCGTTGTCAGTGACGTCAATAACAATCAGCCCGGGTGTCTCCTCGCTCGAGTTGTTTGGCTCGACACGAACATCGAGCTCGATGGTGCCTCCGACAGGTGTGTATTTCGCTGCGTTCGAAAGGAGATTGCCCAGCACCTGGCTCAGGCGGACGTGGTCAGCACGCACGGGGACGGGCTCGTCCAGCCCCGTGATTTTGAGTGTGTGCCTGCGGGATGCGATGTGATGTCTGATGGCTGTCACAGCATCAGACACAATGTCGCTGAGTGATGTGTCGCTGTGCTTGATAGCGAGCTTGCCATGTTTCAGACGGGCGGCGTCGAGCAGGTCATCGACCAGAGTCCGCAGATGCCTCATCTGGCGTTGCGCAATAGTCAGGACTTCGACGGCCCTTTCGTTTTCGGCGCAAAGTCGTTTTGCTGCACTTATGGCGCCATCGATTGGCGCCATTGGATTTCGCAACTCGTGGCTGAGCATGGCGATAAACTCGTTGTGTCGTCGGTCGCTCTCTTCACCGCTGTCGCGGGCATTGACGATGGTCAACGCCGAGCCGGCGAAAACGGCGAGGTTTGAGAGGAGTCTGACGTCTTCGAGGTCAAATCTGCATTCCTGTGTGTGTGACATCACCCATATCGCCCCCAGCTCCGCATTCTCAGCCTTGATTGGAACGACTATGCCTTCCGGTACTTCGACTCCCGGAAACGCGAGGCAATGGAACTGAGCCTGCGGATTGACGAATAGTTGTGGTGTCCCCGCCTCCAGGGTCACAGCGCACGGGCACTCGTCCCATGCTGTCGTATGGCCACGCAGGCCAGCGCAGAGCCCGGCGACCGCGAGCCACCTGAAGACCCGATTGTCATCCGGTCCTTCGGCAAGACTGATGCCTGCGCTCCCGCACGGCACAGTGTCAGAGCCGTGTCCGCGATGGCTTGCAGAAATGCGGAGCGCGGGCCGGCCTGAGTCCGGGCGAGCGCCACAAGCGCTCGGTTCTCGGCCGCGTAATCTGCGGTGCGGACCGGCCTGCGGGCAAGCTCATCCGTTTGACTGGGCGCGCGACTGCTTTGCATGGCTGACAGAGCGACTGGAAAAATAGAGGGGGCTCGGAGGTCGGGATGCCAGGATGCTGCAAGCTCGACCGACGGGCGCCAGAGCGACCTTGTTCACAGCGGCGAATTTCACATGACGGGAGGGGCGGCACAAAGTCAACGAGGGTTCGTACCTGCTTGCTTGCAAGGGCGGCCTCGCTCCACAAACGGTAGCATCTCGAAATTGCTTGTGGCGCATCGTCCTCGAACTGCAAGCGGTAGCTGAATTCAGAAGGCATATAACGCACAAAGCCATTCGCTACATATGTCTCAGCGCACCCCTTGGCTCTTAGGCTCCAGAATGCGAAGCATCGGCCGTCCACCCAAGTTCTTGAGCGGGAAGTAGGAGCGGTGTGTCTCGAGGTCTACCGCTACAACGTGCGCGTTTGGGCCGATATGACCGTCACCCAGTTTTGAGAGCGCACCTGTTTCCACACGAAACATTGAGACAACTCCTGCTTCGCCGGCGACGTACAACAAATGCAGTGGAGGGTCATACGCGAGGACATCCGGGTCCTTTCCGACTTCGAACGATGATGTCGCGCGCATGGTGCGCATGTCGAGAACGATGAGTCGGTCGTTCCCCTCGCACGCGATGATTGCGAGCCGCTGGTTAGCATCTATTAGCAGCCCGTGGTTTCCCTTCGCGCCGGGCACGTCAATCCGCGCAACAATCTGGTCACTGGCCGGGTCGATTTCAATCAGCTGATTGCGCGTTTGTACGTTGACAAAAATGTGCTTTGAGCTTGGGTCATACTGGGTGTTGCCCGCCTCACCGCCAAGCGAGATGGTTGCGACTCGCCGGTTTGATGTCACGTCAATGACCGTCTCCGAGCCACCGGTTTCATCCGAAACATAGAGCTTGTGCGCCTCTGGGGCATAGGCCATCCCGTCCGGGTAGGCGCCGGTCGGGATGCGAGCGGATATTCCAAGAGTCGTCATGTCGATGGCGACCGCCTCGTCTTCTCCGGTAGCCGACGCATATACGCGCCCCAGCTCAGGAATTGCCAGCACTCCATGAACCGAACTGACGCCGGCGATGCGTCCGACCACGCGAGACATATTAGTATTAAAGACGACGATTTCACTATCGCCCAGGTGTGCGATAAATAGCAGGTGTCGGGTTGGGTCGAAGCTTTCGTAATCGAAGCGTGTGGTCTTACCGCCAAGCGGAACGTCGGCGACTTTCCGCAGAGGTAGATTGGAGGCTTCGAACGCCTCCTCAGTGTTCGTCGGACCACTTGAAGCAGAGGCAAGTGTGGCAATCGCCAGAGCTGCAACAGCGAAGGTTCGAAGCGTCGATGACCGGCCAGACGGGACCATGTCTTTGTACCAATGCTCTCGCTTTCTACGCTGCGGGCGGCCAATCGTGTTTTTCACTTTGGCAATCGCGACACCACGCATAGAGCGCGTCATACATCACCATGCCATGCGAAAGCATCTCATGGTCGTTCTCAAATATCCGGGAGAGGCCCAAAGACAAGGCAAGCAGTCCCGCAGCCTGAGGGGCCAGGTCGAGGCGCGCCGTATCCGCGCCGCGTACGATTACTGCAAGCGCGGCCAACGCTGGGTCCGACAATTGATATTCCGCCAGGAAAGTGTCGAAACTGCAGAGCTCGCCAACGTGAGTCAGCTTCACGCCAGGGATATCAAACGGTATCGCACCTTCGAGCTCGGCGACGGCCAGCACCTGGTCCGCCGGTACAAAGAGAAATTCCGGCGACTTATCGATGAACCGTTGGACCAGCCAGGGGCAGGCAATGCGGTCAATTTTCGGGCGCTCGCGAGTAATCCATTTCATGTCATCCTCCGCGCAGGTAGTGCGGCTTGCATTCTCTGGGCCGCATTATCCCAGTTGATGAGGCTAAACAGCTGATTGACGTAGTCGCCGCGCTTGTTCTGATACTTCAGGTAGTACGCGTGCTCAAACACGTCTAGCACGAGGACGGGCTGAATGCCCCAGGCTGTGAGCTTTTGATGGTTCTCACACTGCAGGACCATGAGCTTTGAGGTCGCTGCATGGTAGCCAACGATGCCCCAGCCAGACGCTTCCACAGCAACGGTTGCCGCAACTAGTTGCGCCTTGAACTTCGCGTAGGAGCCGAAATTTTTGTCTATTGCCTTTGCCAAGTCACCCTTCGGCTCGCCACCTTTGCCCGAGACACTGGTCCAATAAATGGTATGCAGGATGTGACTGGACAACTGAAACGCGAGTTCTTTCTCGTAGAATTTCACCAGCGAGAAGTCATTCGACTCGCGAGCTTTTGCCAATCCATCTTCAGCTTTGTTCGCTGCGACTGCCGCCGGCTTATGGTGAAAGTTGTAGTGCAGTTCAACGGTGCGCGCGTCGATGACTGGCTCAAGCGCATCGTAGGCGAATGGCAATGGCGCTGCGACGTATTTGCCGTCCGCGTCCGTGAGCTTGTCTGTGTAACCGGGCTCTTCTGCGGCACGTACAGTTTGTGCCTGGGCCAGCATGATTCCTGCACCAACAGCAGCCGAGTTATGCAGGAAGGTACGACGTGTTGCCATGATTGCTTTCCTTGCAGACTGCGCAAAACGCGCGTTGTTAGATACCGTGAGAATGAATGAGCGGATAAACGACAAGACCAAACAGGGCCGCCGCGACTACGATGAACGGCTCCTGCAATTTCTTGAAGCGCCACAAAAGCAGCACGGTCGCAACGGCCAGCGCCACAGTGGGAATGTCAATGAGCGAACGCTTTGCGATAACCAGTACGGAACCCGTGATGGCGCCGACGGCGGCGGCCGTGATGCCGTCAACGAATGCCTTTACGGCCGGCAACTTTCCGTATTTTTTGAAGTACGGCGCCGGCAGAACCGTGAACAGATAGCAGGGCAGGAAAGTCCCTAGCGCAGCGACACAAGCGCCCGAAAAACCCGCCACCAGAAATCCAATGAAGCCGACCGTGATGACGACTGGGCCAGGCGTAATCATCGCGACCGCAACAGCATCGACAAACTGACGGTCATTCAGCCAGTGATGTTCTGTGACCACGCCTCCGTACAGGAACGGCACGATGGCGAGACCGGAGCCGAACACGAACGCGCCGGCCTTGGCGAAGAACAGTCCTATCTGGCCAAGCAGCGGGAGGTCCAGCCCGCTGAGCACGCCGCTCATCGTCGGCAGGTACCCCACAGCAAGTCCATGCACGGAACCTTTGGTGAGCCACTTTGGCGGAGCACGTCTTAGCCACCCGATAACCCCTGCTGCAATGAAGAGCCACGCAATCTCGGACTCCGTGATGAACGTCACGGCGGCCAGCGTCAGGAAAATCGCCCACAGGAGCTTGTCCGCGCCGACTGTCTTTGTTGTCAGCTTGTAGGCGCTCATCGCGATGATGCCGACAACAGCCGCTCCCACGCCGTAGAACACCGCCTGCATCCACGACAGGCCACCAAAGCGTGCATACGCCCAGCCGAGCGCCACCACCATCAGAAACGAAGGGATGACGAAGGCAATTCCGACGAGGGTGGCACCCAGCACCCGAAAGTGCACATACCCAAGATAGATGGCCAGTTGCGCGGCCATCGGTCCCGGCGCCAGTTGCGCCAGTGCTATCCCTTCCTTGTAGTCTTCTTCGCTAATCCAGCCCAGCCGTTCAACGAGGTCGCGGCGCATATAGCCGGCCAGGGCGACCGGGCCACCGAAGCCAATGGTGCCGAGCCGCAGCATGTAGCGGACGAGCTGGCCCAGTGTATAAGTGGGCGCGGCGTGCGTGACTGTGCTCATGGACGTTTCCCGGCGTCAGTATTCCCAGATGCGGCAAAGTGCGCGAGCAGCGAATCGAGGACGTTGCTCATCTCAGCGAGCATTTCGTCGTCGCTCAACGCGCGTGCTTTTGCCCCGGCCATTACCGCTTCGAAGCCGACGGCTTCCGGTACAACCGGGCCACCGATATCGAGCGCGTGCACCAACGCGCCCAGCTTGAGCAGCCCCGGCTCGTCTTCAAGTCCGAAGCTGGCCACCAGCACCTCAAAGGTCACGCGGTCGCCCACGTGCGTAAATGCAGCGCCGTCGAAGTCAAATCCCAGCGCATCTTCCGGGCACTCGCCCGGCGACGCGAGCCACAGAAAGCGTGCCCGCGAATCGATAAAGCGCCGGATGAGCCACGCGCTGGCAACGCGGTCGACCCACAGGCGTTGACGGGTTGCCCAGGTCCGGCCCTGATGGTCTTCGCGACGCAGTACGACAATCGCACCCTCGGCCTGATGAGGTTCCCCCGGCGACAGGACGGTGTTCGCCAACGCAACGAAGTCCTGCCAGGCGGCCTCGGCCCGCGTAGATGCCTCGTTCCGAAAAAAGTCGATGCCTGAAATGGCCTCGAAGTCCTTGCCAACACGGCGCAATAAGCGGGTGATTTCGGCCGGGGAGAGGTCCGACAGGGTTTTTCTTGCATCCGCCAGCAACCGCGCGAAGGCTGCGTACTCGTCGGTTCTATCGAACAGGCACCGAAATTCGGCCTCCTGGTCCGCTCCCCGGCTAGAAGTACGCACGACATGGGCCGCTCCGCCTACGTCGCCGATGCTTGTTCCGAGCTCCAACAGTTCGGCTTCTGCGGCATCGGTCGCGGGAAGCAGGTAGACGCCGTCCCGTAAGACAGCACAGCCTTTGGCCTTGAGGGCACGCCAGAAGCGCATCCGGGCAGTGGCGTTATCAGTCGGCAGCGTCAGGACGAGGAGGAGCCAATCGTTTAGTGAATTCATGTTGTATACGTTACAACACGGTAGATTACTCTACAAGAACGAATTTCGAGCAAGGGTTGAGACTGGCGGGACTGGAGCGGTGCCGACCTGGAGCCTTTGAAACTGGCTGGAAGAGAATTGGGGGCCAACGGCCCCGATGACGAACCGATGTCCGACGGCCGGCGCAGAATGCACCGGTCGTCGACCTTTCAAAGCGAAGATTCGCTTCCGGTGTCAGTGGATGCGGCGGTGGTGAATATCGGGTAAATGTGCGTGCGTGTGGGTGATAGGCGCGTGTTGATGGAGGTGCGTATGGGGTTCCTCGCCCTCCCACTCAAAATCATACGTGTGCTGATGGTGTTCGTCGTGCCGGTGCCGATGGAGTGCGCCGATGGAAAACCCGGTTTCGTCCAAGACGTTTTGCTTCATACAGCGCTGAGTCAGCTAGCTCCAGCAATTCGCCTGGGTTGATAGCGTCGGCTTCGCTCATGTGTGCGACGCCTATGCTTAACGTAAGTGCGCCAAGAGGACTTCCTTCGTGTGCGACAGCAAGGCCCTCGATATTGGCTCGAATCCGTTCGGCTGCTTCGACTGCTTCGGCATACGAACAGCCACTAAGCGCGACAACGAACTCTTCGCCGCCATATCGAGCAAGCAGGTCGCCGTCTCGTATCGCTGCCTTGATGCATTTGCCAACAGTCTTTAGACACTCGTCGCCAGCCGAATGTCCATACCTGTCGTTGTACTTCTTAAAGAAATCTACGTCGATAAATAGTACCGCCGTCTCCGGAACGGCCGCAGTTCCCGGTGCAAAATATGAATTGAACTCGGCATCAAAGAAGCGTCTGTTCCCAAGCCCGGTGAGACTATCGACGTAGGCCAACTGCTTCAACTTCTCTTCTTCCGCATTTCGACGTTGTTCGGACAATACGCGGGTATTAATGTCCCTGACGGTAAACGCCATCGCTGCGTGTCCGTCAGTCGGTTCGGCGGGCATCGCGGCAATGAAGCTCCGGACCCATATGAAAGACTGGTCTCTGCGCCGTAACCGGTATTCGACAGACGCCTCCATGTGCTCTGTGCTCGTAGCTGTCATCGCCTGCTTGAGGCGGTGCCAGTCATCCTGATGGACCATCCGTTCTATTTTGCATCCAACCAGGTCGTGGGGCTCGTATCCAAGGGTATGTCTTACGCGGGGAGATACATACTGGAACTCGCCGTTCGAAGCGAGTTGAATAATGACCTCGTCGGAGTGTTCAGCTAACTGGCGAAATCTGCGATGACCGTCGATGACCAGAGAAACGAGACGATTGCGTTGAACTTGCAACACAGTGATGGGGAGCGCGATAGACAGGGCGGCTACCGTGAAGACCTGAAGCGCAAGGATGCGTTCCTGCATGTTGCTGAAAGTGGTCAACCAGAGCGGCCCCATTCCGCGCACCGTCAGTGGCACAGCAATGCTGATGAAAAGTAGGATGCCGAGAAGAACGGTTGAAAGCTCGGCGTGGAACGCAAGGAGGGCGAGCGGAGGCAGAGCCCAGTAAAGCACCGACTGGATCGTCTGGACGAATATCAAGGTTGTGACGCATCCGACAAGCGCCAGTAACGCCAGCGACTTCATCCGATTCCCGGGTTCCAACAGGCTCCGCCATTCACCTGAGACGATATTCAAAGTCACGGGCGTGAATATCACAAAACCGAGCGACGCGGATATCACCCAGTTAGAAAAGGAAGAAAAAGGATGGGTGGTGAAGACACCCTGCAATAGTAAAACCGCAGCCAAACCAGAAACTAGCGGAGCGAGAGCACCTGCTACGAGCACAAATCGAAGAAACGTTCTCGGGTTTATCAGTTCCTTTGAAGAACTAACCCACGGCAGAAGCAAAGCAGCCGTACACACTTCGACCATACCGCCCGCGGTGAAGGAAAGAGATACGTAGAGGCTTTCGCCGCCCATCAGGTTTGCTACAAGGTTCCCGATTACCCCGCCTATAAGGATAGACGGCTTGCTGCGGCGTGGAACCGCCATCAGGTGTCCGAGCAGGTAGCCGTCGGCTATCCAGACAGCGACGATTTCGCCGGCCATGGTTTTAAGCTGACCACTGACAACAACGAGGCAAAAAGATGCAATCGTCGCCACGACCACGTGATAGAGGCGACGGTCTGCTTCTCTTGAGCGCGTAGTTGTTTCTTGGTCCGCTGCTGGCAAACGTGTTGAAGCCGAAAATCGTCCTTCACCCATCTTCCACCTATCTTGTGTTTCAAGGTTGTCAGGCGACACGGTCCCCGCGACCCTCGTTCAACAGTTCTGTGCAAATCGTTTATCGGCGCTTACGTCTCAAACTTTAGGAAGAGTCGTAAATCCTCTCGACAAGTTATTGACGCCCCGTTCGCGACGAGTGCGCTAAATGTGCGGTGCCTCACGTTACCGTACTGGCGACGGGTGGCACTATCGCTGGAACTGGCGCGAGCGAAACGGAAAACCACCGGCTACAAGTCCGAAGTCCTCACTGCGGACGTTCTATTGAAGTCGGTTTCGTCGCTTGGAAAAGGCGCAGGTGTCTGGCGAGCAGGCGCTGAACCTCGGAAGCGAGAACATCACTAATGAAATTTTGCTGAAGCTGGCCAGGCGGGTAAATACACTTCTGGCTCAACCTGACATCGCTGGTGTGGTCATCACGCATGGAACAGAGACGCTCGAAGAAACGGCCTACTTCCTCAACCTCGTGGTGAAAAGCGACAAGCCCGTGCGCCGGCCCGAATCCTCGCCCGACCGCCAACTCAGGTTGAACGGTTGTCGAGCTGACTGGCAAAGCAAGTTCGCTTGACCGTCGTTATTCGTGCCGCGCACGCTGCCTCGTGCTCAGGTGCAAAGGAGCTCACGCCTGCTGATTCCGGTGTCGATTTACGGGTCTTGCAACCAGGACGGCGTGTGCTATTGGGACTCGATTGCGTCGAGCCGCGCCTGCGCCGTCTCATCAGGATGCTGACGCTGATACGCCTCGAACACATGTGAGCAAAGTTGCGCCAATGCAGCAAGATGTACCGCCTGGTCGGGATGCTCTACCTCACCCGCGTTCAGCAAGTCGTCGAGTACAGGAGCAAGACGGCGCAGTTGCCGGAAAGTGGCGTCGTCAAGTTTCATGTTGGGTTTCCTATCTTCGGCCGATATCGCACAGGCGGTACGAAACTGGCTCACACCTATTCTTAAGCCCCCTATCACCGGAGGGAGCCGGCGGCCCACCGGCTTTTTTAAGTCTCTGCTTGGAAGGGATGCATCAAGGCTCTGCGCCAGATTTTGCACGGCCAACCGCGGTCGGCACGCCCGGGTCGGATGCGTGCTCTGTCAGGGCGGTGCCCCGTTGGGTCCGCCCGGTCCCGTGTTGTTATTTGGCGAGCTGGCAGGTCTTGGAATCAAAGCCAAGCGTCATGCTCTTCGTCACCTTGGGTATGACAGCCATGGGTTCGTCCGGTTTTCGGTCTAGATAGGTGACGACGATGGAGCTGCCATGGAACACAATCGACCGCGGCATGATGCGGTCGCCAAGGAAGATAGCGTTGGTCTTACTGCAGTCACTGAATGCCACCGCTACGTACCTGAAAATGCCGCTACCGCCTGGTTCGTCCGCCAGGAATAACGCGGCAGCAGGCTTCGAGTCAAGCCGGCCACCGACGGGCTTGCCGAACACACGCGTCACGTGTTGCGTCGCCGAGCCAGGCGCGGCCGGCATCGCTCGCTTGCCATTCGACAACTTCACGTCTTCGTTGTTGATGCGGAAGGTCGCATTCTCGTAGTCGACATCGACAGTTCCAGCCTGGGCCCGGACGGCTACCAGCACGAGGCAGGTCGCGATTGCGGCGGTGGTCAACTGCTTCCTCATGATTCATGCGCTCCGTCAGGAAACGTCTGCCGCGTAGTCGCGAAGTGAACGTTCCGAAGTTGTTGTTCTTCGGGCCGCTCTCGCCCGGCCTAACGCAGGGTGAGGTGCGTTGTGCGCGGCGACTGGAATCACGTCACGACGACGTGGTCGCAGAACCACTCGTTGAATGTGTCAAAGCCCTGCATGGTCAGCCCGAGCCGGTGCGCATTCTCGCAGGCCCGCACCAGCATCCAGCACGCGGCTTCCTCGAGGTCGGCTTCGAAGTCCGGCGCATTGGTTTTGTCAAAGTGCCGCAGCGCTGTGGCCACACAGCTCTCCGCGGCATTGAAGGCCAGGCGGCCCACCGGCCGGCCGTGCAGCTTCGTGTGCGCCAGGTCGGCCGCATCGAACTGCCAGTCCACGCCCGCCGGCGTGCCACAGCGTCTCGCCCAGTATACGTTCGGCCGCGCTGGTCAGGGTGATAGCTGAAGCGAAGCGATGGCGCTCTAGAGCGACGGGTTTCGACGCGAGATGTGATAGAGCTGTCGCGCAGAGCAGCATCACATCGGATGTCGCCTGTGACTGAGTGGTTTCACATCAGTCTCCTCCGCGCTAGCCGTGGCTATCGACCCACGCACGACACCATGAAAGGCCTGCTGATTCTGCCTCTGCATTAGTATCGAAGGCGCCAAGCACTCCAGACGCCTCTACAACCTTCGAGTCGCGCATGATTGTGCCGCTTCCGGCGAATCGTTCCGGTCGCATGATATCTTCCTGCTGCAGGATGGCATGGCCCCACAGCGTGTACCCACGATATTTCTCAGTTTGCATCTGTTGACCTCTAAAGGTCGTCCGTACCGCTTCTTATCAGTGATTGCCTCAACTCTAGCGGCTCGACAAGTATCTACTGCTTGAGCCGTTGGGTGTCGATTCCGGCCATCTTCAACGTAGCGTCAATCATCTTCAGTTCCTGGACGAAATCGAGTGCCCATTCTTCGCCGTCGCAGCGCACGGTCATGCCGTTGTGCATCGAAATCAGATAACGCGCCTTGAACAAGGCATCGACAAGCTTCGATTCTCGTTCGGCTTCCCGAACCCACTCGTCCGCTCTCATGATGGAATCTCCTCTGAACAAAAGGAAGCTGGATGTTGAGCCGAGCGCGCGATGTCGCGAAGCCAGTTCCCCAAATAAAAGTGACAGTTCACCGCAATGAAATTGCGTGTACGATACTGTATAAATATACAGGTTTTTGATGCAACATGCCCAGCGCTTTAGCTACCGCCGAAGAGATACATCCGTCCTTGTGGCGTGCGTCGCAGTTCGCGCGCGGCCGTGGGCGGGTCATTGAGACCGGCTATCCCGCGCTGTCTGCCGAACTTCCAGGCGGGGGCTGGCCGCTCGGAGCGCTCGTCGACCTGATGGTGCAGCAAGCGGGTGTGGGCGAATTGCGGCTGTTGCGCCCCGCGCTGAGTGCCGCAGGCAATCGACCCGTTGCATTCGTTCAGCCGCCGCATACCCCGGACGGACTTGGACTTAGCTACATCGGACTTTCCATTGAGCAGGTCCTGCGGGTCAAGGCGCAGAAAACCGCGGATGCGCTCTGGTCAGCCCAAAAGGAACTCGGAGACATACGCCGCAGTATTTGCCAGCAACTCCACAACGAAGCGTTTATCGCGGCTGCCTCGCACGGGTTGTTCTTTCGAGTCGAATCATTGAGGGCTGGGAACAGGCAACCGTCATTGCCTTCTTTCGACAGAGCACCGTTGACCTACTGGTTGCTGGATTGAATCAGCAAGGCTGCTATGCGTCACGTAGTTGAAACGCTCTCTGCGACTACGGTACCGATGAATTGTCCTCATTACTGGATAGTCGGTGACTCTACGACCCCTCACTTTCATACGCGTGTACGAGTCCCTTCGGTCAGGCCAAAGCCGACAAACTACGATAGCGTGAAGCACTCGCGCAATTACATCTTTATGTAACCCGTCACGCAAAGCCGCCGCGGTGGATTGGAAATATGAAGGAACCGCTGAAAGTTTCCGATTGCAGACGCGATTGATGGTGGTCCTGCTGGCAATGGTGCGTCGACGCCTGCAGGAATAGTCGCTGGTATAAAGCTGTTCGCCAGACTAGCCATAAAAAGAGCAATCGATGCGCGCATCGGTGGTCGTGGCATTTGCGGCAGCGGCGTAGTGATTGTCGCGTACTGACTTACAGACGCACCCCGACGAACCAAGGCGCCTGCTCTCTCTCAGGCACTTTGCTGTTCAGCGCCCGGCCGCGGAACGCCTCATTTGCGCTAGACTGGCTTTGAGCAACCGGAGGGAGACCTAGATGATACGCAAGACGCTCAATGCCTCGCAGCTTCAGCAGGAGGTCAACCGGCGAATCCATCGACTGCGGGAAATAGTCGAGGATGGCGTGAAGATTCGTGTGCCGCGGCCACAGTTGCAAGAAGCTGACAAGACAGGCTGCAACTGGAACATGACCCACTTCGGCAACGCAGTCGGCTTCGAGCGCGACATCGAGGGCGTGCTCAAGGCCGTGCGTGCGGAATACAACCTTAGTACCGAAGTGAAAGACACCGGCAACCCGTTTGGGGACTAGCCGCAGAAGATATCGGAGTAGGAAGAATAGTAGCCGGCTTCTTGTGATAGAGCTGCTTGACAGCGAGCTTGCCGCAATAAGTGACAGCGGCACTGCCCAGTGGTTGCGCCAACTGCGAGTGCTGGTTTCCTTTTTCTTGCGCATGCACCGGTGCGCTATCATCGCTGGATAGGCGTATTCACGATGTTTCGCGGTTCGCCTGCCACGTAGGCTGAAATGTTGTCCAGGAGCTGGTCGGCAAGCGCTTGAATCGCCTCTTCGCTCGCCCAAGCCACATGAGGCGTCAGGATGAACGCTGGATGATTCAGAATTTCATTCAGTGGATTGTCTTCCGACAAGGGCTCCCGCGTAACAACGTCAAATCCGGCGCCAGAAATCAGGTTGCGGTTCATGGCCCTAACTAGCGCTGCCTCGTTCACTAGCCCACCACGTGCTGTGTTGATGAGCAGTGGCCGTCGCTTCATCGTAGCAAACTCGGCGTCGTCGATGAGGTCTCGAGTCTGTTCGTTCAGCGGGCAATGAAGAGTAATGATGTCAGACTCTTCAAGGACTTTTTCAAACGGGGTGTATAGCATCCCCATGTCGTCGCGCCCTTTGAAAGCTGAGAATAGGACTTTTAGCCCCAACGCTCTGCCGATTTCTGCCGTCGCTTTCCCTAACGCACCGTCGCCGATGATGCCAAGCGTGGAACCCGCCAAGTCTTTGATGGGATAGTCGAAGAAACAGAATTGGCCGGACTCTTGCCAGCGGCCGGCTTGTACCGCCGAGCAGTATGCAGTCAGGCTTCGCCGCAGGGCAAAAATCAGTGCGAACGTGTGCTCGGGTACCGTGTGCACCGCATAGTTCCTCACGTTGCAGACTGAAACACCCATCTGATTGCATACACCCGTGTCGACGTTATCGGCGCCGGTTGCGGCAATAGCGATGAGCTTAAGCTTTTTCGCTTGGGTAATCACATCAGCACCGAGCTTTACCTTGTTGGTAATTACGATGTCAGCGTCGCGAACTCGGTCAAGAACCTGGTCAGACGTCGTAGTTTCGTGGAGCTCGAGCTCGTGATTGAAAGGAAGTTCTTTAAGTTTTGTGGTCGGCGGAATGGTCGAGCGGTCGAGGAAGACGACTCGCAAAGGAGAGGATGATGGATTCATTTGTATTGGGCCTGTTAGCTAACAAAAAGGGGCGGCTCCCGCCAATCGCGCGCTACGGAGGCGGTAAGGCGGCAGCTTCGGGAGTTCGTGGCGGACCCAGCGATGCTGAAGGTAAGACTTGACCCTAGAGTGCCTCAACCTCGAGTGTTGACCGGAGAATCGTCCGAAGAGGGGTGTCGATAGGGAAAAGCAAAGGGTTCGGGACGCAACGACCGCTCCGGACCCTTGCTTACTTCTCGGTGACCTCAACGCGACTTTGAGGGCGCTTTACGGTGTCAATGAAAACCGTTTCAATCGTCTTGTGGTCCTTGCGAGAGTTGAGTTTTGAAAGTTTCGCGGTTGAGGGCCTTTTCCCATTTTGCAACGACTATCGTCGCAATGCCGTTGCCGATGACGTTAATGATGGCTCCCCCCTCCGAAATGAACCGGTACACCCCCAGTACCAACACCAAGCCCGCTACCGGGATGCCGGGTACCGAACTCAGTGTAGCTGCCAGAACAATGAATGCACCTCCGCTGACGCTCGCGGCGCCCTTCGACGTGAGCAACAGAACTAGCATAAGAGTAAGTTGATGTCCGAGGCTAAGTGTACTGTCGGTAGCTTGCGCGATAAAGATTGCCAGAACCGTCATGTTGATACAACTTCCGTCGAGGTTGAACGAGTATCCAGCAGGAACTACCAGTCCGACGACAGACTTGTCACAGCCCAGTTTTTCGAGCTTTGCCATGAGCCGAGGCAGAGCGGACTCCGACGAGGACGTGCCAAGGACAAGAAGCAGCTCGTCCCGGATATAGCGCAGAAACGCTATCAGACTAAATCCAGCGAGGCGGCAGACTGCCCCCAGAACAACAAACACAAAGACAAGGCCGGTGAGGTAGTAGGTGAGTAGCAACTGACCATAGGAACCCAGCGACACAACACCGTATTTGCCGATGGTGAAGGCAATTGCACCAAACGCACCGATCGGCGAGACATACATCACGATGCGGACCATGTTGAAGAAGGTGTTCGCGCCGGCGTCAATTACTGAAAGCAAAGGCTTGCCGCGTTCACCGAGCATCTGGAGTGCGAAGGCGAAGATAATAGACACGAACAGCACCTGCAAAATGTCGCCCTCTGCAAATGCCCCAAACACCGTTGTTGGGATAATGTGGGATATAAAGCCGACAACGCTTTGGTCGTGAGCAGCCTTTGTGTAGGCGGCAATAGCTGAAACATCGAGTGTGCGCGGGTCCACATGCATTCCGCTGCCAGGCTTCAATATGTTGACTGCTATCAGGCCGATGGCAAGGGCCAGCGTCGTCATTACCTCAAAATAGATGAGTGATTTGACGCCGACGCGACCAACCGACTTTATGTCGTTCATGCTCGCGATGCCGTGGACCACGGTACAGAAAATCAATGGAGCAATCATGAGCTTGATGAGCTTCAGGAAGTTGTCTCCTAAAGGCTTCATTGCTTCGCCGACGGACGGATAGAAGTGTCCGAGAATAATGCCCAGGACCACCGCTATCAAGACTTGAATGTACAGGTGGTGGAACCACCGCTTTCGGGTGCGAGGGGCGGGCTGCGGGTGGACTGATGCCTCCGTTGCAATGCTCATGATGTGTCTCCTACATCGTTACTGGATTCGGGTCGGCTTATGCGCCGTTCACCGGGTTTGAACCAATACTGAAAATGCTTCCTGACTCTGGTTAGCGTCTTGTTTGTTCGAACCGTACGACGCGAACCGGCATAAAGTTCGCAAGACGAGGAGCCTGTCAGTCGAGATTACGTGTACCAAGCGACGCCTCCCTTTACTGCGTTATTCCTGGAGGTCTGCGATTTCAATCAAGTTGAAGTCGGGGTCGCGGATATAGACAGAGCGGATTTTCTGGGTGGCACCGGTGCGTTCAACTGGTCCTTCGATGATTGGGCAGTTGCATCGCTCAAGGTGTGTGACAACGTCGTCTAACCGAACACCTGCGATAAAGCACAGGTCGAGCGCACCGGGAACAGGTAGATGCGCATTTGGCTCAAACTCAGAACCTCTCACGTGTACGTTTATTTTCTGATTGCCAAACCGGAAAGCAATGCGTCCTTCACCGAATGTTTCGAGTTGCATCTGCATGACTTCCGTGTAAAAGCGCTTCGTGACTTCGAAATCAACGCACGTTAAGACCAGATGGTCCAGATGGTCAATGAACCCCACGTCAGACCCCCGTTTCAAATGCGCGTTGCTCAGGACGACCATCACTGGCGAGAGATGGCATAGGGTGCAGGTCCATGCGCCGACCCGCCTTAAGCAATTGACTTGGCACATCGTGCCCAATAAGTCTTGGAAGCAGAGCCGAGGCAGCAAGCAGGTCCGGAAGGTTCACGCTGGTGTTGTAGCCGTCGAGTTCCAGCATATGCACAAGCTCTTCCGTGCAAACGTTGCCAGTTGCCCCTGGCGCATACGGGCAGCCGCCGAGGCCGCCAAGCGAAGCGTCGAAACGGTCGATGCCTGCTTTGAGCGCGGCGAGTGTGTTGGCGAGAGCCATACCGCGCGTGTTGTGGAAGTGCAGGGTCAACTCGAGCGCAGGGAATCGCTCGCACGCGGCTTGGCACAAGGCGCGAACTTGTGAGGGAAACGCCATACCGGTAGTGTCGCAGAGCGTGACCCCGTGCACACCGAGGTCCGCGAAACGCTGCATCCAGGCGAGGACTTCCTGTTTAGCAATGTCGCCCTCCATCGGGCATCCCATTGCAGTGGAGAGGGAGACGTTTATCGCGACCTCGGTTTGGTTCACGACGCTAATAACGTCACGAAGTTGCGCGAAGGATTGTTCGCGGCTCATGCGCAAGTTGGTGCGGTTGTGGCTTTCGCTGACCGACATCACAAGATTCACTTCATCCACGCCGCAGGACAATGCGCGCTCGGCACCGCGAATGTTGGGAACAAGGACCGTGTAAATTACGCCTTCGTGCCGCTTGATTTGGTGCATAACCGCTTCAGCATCACGTAGGGCTGGTATCGCCTTCGGAGATGTAAACGACGTTACTTCGATTTTCGCGTATCCGCACTTGCTTAGCCGGTCGACCAGGGCAATCTTATCGTCGGTATCGACGAATTGGGCTTCATTCTGGAAACCATCGCGAGTGGCGACTTCGTGGATAAAAATGGGTTGACCTTTCATCATCACGCTCCTTTCAGATAATGCCGTGAGAACGCCATGATTCGCGCGTCGCGGCGTCTATGCCGAGCCTTTCAAGTACAGCGTCCGTATGCTGACCGAGTGTCGGCGCAGATGAATTAACAGTGCCTGGGGTTGCGCTGAGTTTTGGCACAATCCCCGGTACTTTTACTGGAGTTCCGTCGGGCAGTTGTGTGTCGAGAATCATGTCTCGGGCAAGGTAGTGCGGGTCGCTTGCGATGTCTTCTACGTCGTAGATTTTCCCAGCGGGGATTCGAGCTTCATTGAGCGCGGCCAGAACGTCGTCGAGCGACTGACTCGCCGTCCATTCAGCGATGGCTGCATCGATGCGCTCGACATTCTTTACCCGGCCGTCGTTTTGTGCGAGCGCTGGGTCTTCCGCGAGGTCACGACGACCGATAAGGTCCATCAGGCGGCGGAAGATGCTATCGCCGTTGCCCGCAATCAGAGCGTACTTTCCGTCGATGCAACGATAAGCGTTCGAAGGTGCGATGCCGGGCAAGCTGCTGCCCGCAGGCTGGCGCACGGCGCCGAAGACAGAATATTCGGGCAGCAGGCTCTCCATCATATTGAAGACCGACTCGTAGAGCGCAACGTCTATAAGTTGCCCCTGGCCGCCATTCTGGTCGCGATGACGCAGCGCCAGGAGAATGCCGATTACGCCGTGCAGTGCGGAGAGCGAATCGCCGATGGAAACGCCGACGCGTACTGGCGTGCGCCCAGGTTCACCGCTGAGGTGTCGAAGGCCGCCCATCGCCTCGGCTACGACTCCAAACCCGGGGCGGTCGCGGTATGGCCCCGTCTGCCCGTAGCCCGATACGCGCAGCATGACAAGACGTGGATTGAGCGCATGCAGTTCGTCCCAGCAGAGTCCCCAGGCTTCGAGCGTGCCGGGACGAAAGTTCTCAATCAGAACGTCGCTTTCCGCGATGAGCTTGCGAGCTACGTCTTGACCTTCAGGCGAACGGAGGTCGAGCGTGACCGATTCCTTGTTGCGCGATTGCGTGGCCCACCACACCGAGGTGCCGCCATGCAATAGACGCCATTTGCGCAGCGGGTCGCCGGCGCCGGGAGGTTCGATTTTGGTTACGTGCGCTCCGAATTCAGCGAGCATTTTCCCGGCGAAGGGGCCGGCAATGAGCTGCCCCATCTCGAGCACGCGTATACCTGCGAGCGGTTTTGTCACGGCTGTCTCCTGTGAAGCTTCGTTTTACCGATGCTTCACTGTGCGACAAGCCGACGCCCGTGAAAATCGAAGAATTTTCCAGCACCCTTTCCATTTTGGAAAGGGTTGGAATTACGCTTCTTTCCGACCCGACATGAAGTTGAACAGGCGGACTGCCTCAGGCGACAGCGCTTCGAGAGACCGGGTGCCAATCCAGAGTGTCCTGATTGCCCAGTCGTCGACAAGCTGAACGGGCCGCAGGCCCGCGGCGAGAATCTCGTTTCGAACCGCGGCTTCAGGCAAGACGCCGATACCCAAGCCTTGCTCAATCATTCGGCAGATACCATCGAAACTGCTTACTTGGATGCGAACCTTGAGCGTCTGCTCAGCGGTGATTGCCGCGGCGAGTAAACGGGCGAGTAGTGAGCTTCCCTCGTTCAAGCCGACGTACTCGAAGTCGAGTGTGTCGACAAATGCGACCTGTTGAAGGGTCGCGAGCGGGTGGCCATTCGGCACGAGCAAGACAAGCTTGTCCTGCCTATAGACGGCCTTCTCAATATTTGGGGCTGGAACATTGTCCGCGAAGATGCCAATGTCGGCATCACCGCTTGTCACTGCGGCCACTATTTCTCCACTGAGCCGTTCCTCCAGCGAGATTTTGACGGTGGGGTTGTCGGAAAGGAAGATACGTACATCGCGCGGCAAAAATTGGACGATGGCGGAGGTGTTTGCCCACATCCGCACGTGCCCACGAACCCCCGTTGAATAGTCACTCATTTCGTTGGCCATGCGGTTTACGCGCTCAACCACCTGCCGTGCGTGGGCGAGCAACCCTTTGCCTGCAGCGGTCAGTTCGACGCCGCGCGGTTGCCGGAGGAGGAGCGTGCACTCGGTGCTTCGTTCGAGCTCAGCGATTCGCTTGCTGGCTGCAGACAGGGTCATGTTCGTGCGCTCAGCAGCTCTAGTCAGGCTACCGAGTTCGGCAACGACGATAAAGAGTCTGAGCGACTGCAGGTCGTAGTGAAAAAAGCTCGACATAGGGTGACCAATGGGAAGTTACATACATACTAGCTCAGCCGCTAGTTTTGAAACCGGAGCCTCAAGTTCGACGACTCGAAAGCAGAAGATATGGGCAGCAGAAAAGCGCTGCAGCGTTGCTATTCGATAGCAACATAAGCCACACATTCGCGACTGGACAGCTTGCGCTACATTTCCTTGGCAGTGCGCCTTGGACGGTTGCCACCGGCTCTCGTATTCTCAGGCCTTGAAAGCCCGCGCTTTCTTTGCGCGCAGTTCGCCTCCCGTTGGCAGCACCGCGTAACAGCTGGTGGAAATAGCGAATTCGTATCACAGAGATACCGAATCCGGACTGTACATATCAGATTCGAAACCTGAGGATATGCCGGGTAGGGTAAGCGGGACCATCAGATGACCGCACCATCAACTGACTGTATTGGGAGCATCCATGGTCGACGTCAAGCGGGAAAAGCTCGAACTGCTCGTTCACGGTGTGTCTTTGAGTATCGCGGCGATACATAGGCCCGGTGTAGGCGAGCCTGTAATTTTTCTCCATGGGTTCGGTTCTACCAAGGAAGACTACGCCGACATGGCGAGACTGCCAGCGTTTTCCGGACGCCCGTTCATTGCCTACGACGCGCCAGGCTGCGGCGAGAGCGAATGTAGCAATCTTTCGGCAGTATCTATGCCATTTCTCGTCGATACCGCACGAGGAGTGCTGACGCGTCTGGAGGTAGAGCAATTTCATCTGGTTGGGCACTCGATGGGCGGCCTTACGTCGCTAATGCTCGCTCACGAGGAAGGCGAACGCGTCCTAAGCTTCATCGACATCGAGGGCAACGTCGCACCTGAAGACTGCTTCTTGAGCAGGCAAATCACGAGCCATCCGTCCGACAACCCTTACCAGTTCTTTGCCGACTTCATCGACCGGAACTGGAAAGCCAACGACTTCTCGAGCTCTTTGTACGCGGCAAGCCTCCGACACAAGGTCCGTGCAGAAGCCGTTCACGGAATCTTTACGTCGATGGTTGAGCTTTCCGACCATGGCGACCTCCTTACGAAGTTCGTCGAACTGCCGTGTCGAAAGATGTTTATGTATGGCGAGCAGAATGCCGGCCTGTCCTACCTTTCGTGCTTGGAAGAATCGGGTGTGACGCTAGCATGCATTTCGGACTCCGGCCATTTTCCGATGTACTCCAACCCCGTCGAGATGTGGAAAAGAATCGCGTTCTTCCTTGGGTATGTCGTTCCCCAGTAACCATCAGGCCGAGACTCGACACGCCAAACTTTCCCGCTGCGTCGCCGTAAGGCAGTCATAGGCGCCTAAACACTCGAGGCGGGTCTGGTACGTGCGCGTTTTGCGTGCGAAACTACTGCATCGACCATCGGATGGTGGCGGTTCGGATTCCATGCAAGCGCAGCGGTCACGACCATGACGCGCTCCTTCAGCGGGCGGAAGACAACATTCTCGGAAGCAAGCTTGCGCGTTGACGCCGGCACGAGCGCGACTCCTTGCCCGCAGCCGACGTAAGCGATTTGTGACGTCACTGAGCGAACCTCGTGCAAGACCCTGGGTGCGAAGCCATGGGACTGGCAGACCGCCGTCAGAAAATCAAAGTAAGCCGGGCTCACCTGTCGCGAGGACATGACAAGTGATTCGTCGGCCAGTGACCGCAACCGGACCCGGGAGAGCTTTGCAAAGGGATGGTCCCGCGGCACCGCGACTGCAAGTCTGTCCTCGGCCAGTGGCATCGTTGCGATTCCATGGCCGACATTCCCATCCAGCCTCACAAACGCCACATCGAGTTCGCCTGCCTCCAGGGCCGGTACTGCCTCGACGCTGTCAATCTCCCGAATGAAGACCGTCAGGTCTGGGTATTCGTGCTTCAACGCATTCAAAACCTCAGGCACCGTTTCGAGCATGGCCGAAGTGATTGCGCCGACCTGCAGCACACCGGTCTGCCCAGCAGCGACCTCTCGCACTACTCGCTCAAGGCGCTCCACCTGGTCGGCGAACTGGCGAACGGCCGGCAGAATCGCGGCGCCGGCTGCGCTCAGTTGCGTGCCGCGGCGGGAGCGCTCGAACAGGTTTAATTTCAGCGACTGTTCGAGCACTTTTATCTGCTCCGTCAGCGGCGGCTGTGACATGTTTAAGCGCTGCGCGGCCCGCCCGAAGTGTTTCTCCTCGGCGACTGCAAGAAACATCCAAAGTTGGCGGATTAGACGGAAATCAATGGTTGCCATTTCAATGGACCTTATTGTCAAACCAATACCGGGTCTCGGACGGCCGGGGAATATTGGCTCCGTGCGGACGTGCTGAGTCATCCGTGAATCGTATCAGACAGATACCTGATTGCGAATTTACATATCAGGGCAATGAGCCGACGATTGGGTATCGTTCACTCGGACCATCGCCAAATGACCCATACTTCAACGCTTGACCGGCTGGCGTCACTCGACACCAACACAGTTTCTGATGCACTCGACTTCCTTGGTCTTCCAGGTGCGACCTATGGCTTGCGTCCACTCTGGGATTGCCCGAAGGTTGTCGGCCGGGCGAGCACCATCCTCCTTGGCCCCAAGACCGATGCGACTCCGACAGTTCACCTCATCTCGCCTGTTATCGACGCTGTAACAACGGATGACCGCGTTCTGGTTATCGGCGGTGGCCTGGAGGGAATCTCCTGCTGGGGAGATATCCTTGCTAATGCCGCAGTTGCGAAGAAAATTCGCGGCTCAATCATCGATGGCGTAAGCAGGGACATCGAGGGTAGCGAGTCCATCGGCTATCCGGTCTTCGGCCGCGGCGTCACGATGATAAGCGCCAGAAATCGCGTCGTTCAGATTGACTCCGGGAAGCCCGTCCAGATTGACGGGGTAACCGTGCACGAGGACGACTATGTGGTCGCCGACCGTTGCGGCACGGTATTTGTGCCTGCTTCTCGAATCGAAGAAATACTCGACTTGGGCAAGCGAATCACACGTCGGCAGGATGGCATGGTGGCCGCGGTTCGTGCGGGACGCTCCGTCGCCGAAGTGATGCACGACAAAGAATTCGAAGCAATTCGCACACAATAATCTTCCTCGGAGTGATGCACATGACGAACCCTCAGAAGGCGAGCGCAGAAGACAAAGAGTTGGTTGCGCTCTTCGATGGCCTCGACACCCCAGGCGTGTCGGACGCATTGGACAAGCTTGGTCTACATGGCCAGGCATTCAACATCGCGCCACTAGCCGACTATGCGTACCCCATCGTTGGACCGGCGTTCACGGTCAAGTACATACCCGCATCTGTTCCGCCGGGCACCGTCGGAGACTTCATCGACGACGTTGCAGAAGGTGATGTGGTCGTAATTGATAACGATGGCCGGACCGACTGCACGGTATGGGGTGACATCATGACCCAGTACGCTGGGTTGCGAGGAGTTGCTGGCACCGTCATTGACGGAGTCTGCCGTGATGTTAGTAAGGCGTTGGGCGACGGCTATCCGCTCTTCACGGCCGGTAGATTTATGCGTACAGGCAAAGACCGCGTGCAGGTCGAATCTGTCAACACGACAATCGCGGTCGGAACGGTACGAGTCGCTACTCGGGACATCGTGGTCGCTGACGCCAACGGGGTAGTCATTGTGCCGCGCGCCCGCGCTCGAGAAGTCGCCGAGGAGGCACGACAAATTGAATCTGTCGAAAGCTCCATCCGCGAACGTATCGCAAACGGCGCGACGATTCGCGAGGCGCGGACCGCACTCGGCTATCACACACTGCAACGGAAAGCATCATGACGAACACGACTATTGCTTACGATGAGGCGTCCCTTGCGCAAGCCCGGCGCCTTGGCACGTCCACCCTATATGAGGCGTCCGGAATTTCGACGGCCTCGGTGGACCCCGCGATTCGAACAGTTTAGCCCGGCGCATCGGTTGCTGGCGCGGCCTATCCTGTCGAGTGCGCGCCGGGTGACAACCTTGCGATTCACATCGCTATGGAACGTGTGCCACTTGGCAGCGTTCTCGTCGTATCGGCGTCCGGTTTCATAGCCGGCTACTGGGGGGAGGTGCTCACTGTCGCTGCTGAAGCAGCGGGCGTGGTGGGTTTGGTCATCGATGGTGGTGTACGAGACATTGCGGCGCTTACGGCGCGCAAATTCCCGGTGTTCGCGCGTGGCGTCTCTGAGCGCGGAACGCTAAAAGACAGCGTGCCGTCGGTTGGGCGCAGATTAAACTTTGCCGGTACGCCAGTAGCTCTTGGAGACCTGGTGGTGGCCGATGACGACGGCGTTATTGTTATCCCGGCGGAACGCGTCCAGTCGACTCTGTCAGACGGGCAGGCACGAGCCGATAAGGAGGTGAAAATGATGGACGCACTAGCTAGCGGTCGCTCCACTCTCGACCTGCTCGGCCTGTCAAATTGGAGGCAAGCCTGATGGCAGCGTCCGCTCACGAACTGAACCGTTTCCTTGCAGCAGCGAAGCCCTCGGCCACCTATGGTGTAATCGACCGGGTTGCGGCCAGGCGCGCACAAGGAGTCGATATCATATCCTTGAGCGCCGGCGAGCCGGACTTCGATACGCCTGAACACGTAAGAGAGGCGGGCATCGATGCAATTCGACGCGGCCACACCCGATATACGCAGGTCGCAGGCTTACGAGCGCTGCGCGAGACGGTGGCCGAAAAATTTCGTCGCGAAAACGACCTTGATGTCGACTGGCGGCAAACCATCGTTTGCACGGGCGGGAAGCAGGTCATCTTCAACGCGCTCGCCGCCACGCTCAATGAAGGCGACGAAGTCATCATTCCTGCACCGTACTGGGTGAGCTATCCGGAAATAGTTCAGCTATGTGGCGCAACGTCGATACTCGTCGAGTGCGGAGTACAAAGCGGTTTTAAGCTCACGTCGGAACTGCTTGAGGGAGCAATCACTTCTCGCACCCGATGGCTCATTCTCAATTCGCCCTCTAACCCGACCGGGGCTGTGTATAGCCGGTCGGAGTTGCTGGCATTAGCGCAGGTGCTGCTTGCTCACCCGCTGGTCATGGTTCTTTCGGACGACATTTACGAGCATCTCGTGTTCGATGACTTGGGGTTCTCTACTATCGCTCAGGTAGAGCCACGGTTACGCGACCGCGTTCTCACGATGAATGGAGTATCGAAGGCGTATGCAATGACCGGATGGCGAATTGGTTTCGGGACCGGTCCGACATGGCTTATTGATGCCATGGAGAAGCTCCAGGGGCAGCAAACGTCAGGTGCCTCCTCCATCTCGCAATATGCCGCCATGGCCGCGCTCAGCGGCCCACAGGACTTCGTTCGTGAATCGCGCTTAGCCTTCCAACACCGGCGCGACTATTTGGTGGCACAGCTCAATGCAGCGGAAGGCCTGCGATGCGAGATACCCCAGGGTGCGTTCTACGCGTTTGCCTCGTGCGAAGGACTTATTGGCAAGGTCACTCCGGCAGGCCTACGGCTGACGTCAGACGAAGACGTGGTCAATGGGCTGCTGGACCATGCGGGCGTCGCGACCGTTCACGGGAGTGCCTTCGGCCTTGGGCCATACATTCGTATCGCCTACGCGCTTGATGACGCGGCTTTGCACCGGGCGTGCGAATCAATCAAGCGATTCTGCGAAACCCTTTCGAACTGAGCTGCGCAGAAGGCTAACCGCCCGTCTGCATCGTCGAGTCCGGGTGTCGTGAACGCGAAGCTCGCGGTGGCCGACATCACAACCGGAATCACCGGCATCCTCGGCGAGCACATCGCCGACTATTATTGCTATGAGACGCTCGGTTGGGGAAAAGGATGGGAAGCGCACGACCAGGGGCTGCTCGGCAAATGGTCGCATGAGCCGGGCGCTGAGATGCCAGGGAAGCTGAATGACCACGGTAAGCTGAACAAGCTCTTCGATTTGCGGCCGCGAGGTCACGGCATTGATGGCGTCTGGCGCGCGAACCCGGGAACGAACGAAGGGAAGCCGTTTGCTATCGTGGAGGCGAAGTCGTCGAAGGTCGACAAGCCGATGAAGGACCCGGAAGGAAAGCGGAATATGTCGCCGAAGCTTGGCGTGGCATCACGCATCAAGGACGCGGTGCGCCCTAGAGCAGACGAGTTGCTTGAGCCTCCGGTGGATGCTGCTGGTGTTGCGCCGCCCCCTTGTTTCAGGGGGAAAAGAGGGGCGGCAACGGACCAGTCAAGACTGGAGCCCCTTCGCCGGGCAACGCGCCGGCGGGCACAGCAAGTAGGCCTGCAGGTAAAAGGTTGCCCAGATGAGTGAGGATTGGATTTCACAGAACCTGGAAGGAGCGGTTGGTACGGGCCTGGCAATACATATTCTGAAAGGCGGATATGTCCGACATATCGTCTATGTTCCGTTTTACCTGCCATGTGCGGTGAAGCACGAAGCAGCGTTGCTTGCCGGCAAGGAGCAGGACCATGGCGAACACGATATTCCGCCAACGCATCACTATCGTGAAGTGGAAGTGGCGGAAGCAGTGAGCTAAACAAAACATACGCATTGCCAACATGGCTTACGCTCGGACTGATTCATCAAGCGTTAGCTGTCGACGGTTTCGGGAGCGTAGTGCTTGACGACAAAAAGCCAAGGCGAATTCTCTCGAACCGGTTCACGGAGTCAGCGCGCGGTAGTTCGCTTTCATTATTCCTTGCAGCGGCCACACGAGCAAATTGGAGTACGCAGGAGCTACGAGCCGCCATCACGGCAGCCCGCGAAGTCGCTCGGATGGCGATTGTCCCCGAGGAGCGCACCCTCTACGCGGAATTGTTTGCAGCGACGACGGCCGGTTAAGCTGACTAGCGAATTTGCGCTCAGAATTGGTTTGACACCGGCCGTTCAATTGAGGGGGCGAACATGCTCACAACCGACGAATTCGCGTATTTCGCGTATGGCTCGAACATGTCGGCACGCCGATTGGTCGCAAGGGTGCCGTCTGCGAGGGTCGTCGCGTCAGGGTTCGTAAGCGGATGCAGACTCGCGTTCGACAAGGTTAGTATGGGCGGGTCGGGCAAATGCGATTGCGAGAACAGTGGGGTTGCTGGCGACAGAGTGTACGGTGTCATTTTCGGAGTGGCCTTGCGAGACCATCCGGTGCTCGACAGATTCGAGGGGGCAGGCGCGGGTTATGAATCTAAGACAGTACAGATTGAAACCGCTGCTGGCGGCTTGGCCGCGCTCACATACATCGCGACGAGCAAACGGTTGGGCCTAACGCCGTATCACTGGTACAAACAGCATGTATTCATTGGCGCCCGTGAGGCTGGCCTTCCAGCCAGCTATATTCGTGCCGTCGAAGCCGTCGCATCCGTTGACGACCCCCAGCACTCAAGGGCCGAGAAGGAGGCTCGTCTGTACGACTGATTGGGCAAGGGCGCTAGGCCAGATGTTGTTTGCAACTGGCTTTTTTTAGGCCAGCTTTGTTTGCGATGCCGGCAGCTAAGTCTTTGATTTTGCAACGGGTAGATTTGACGCAGATACAACTCTCTTGTATCCAATTGCCATTGTAATTGTTGCAACGCCCTAGAAGACGCCATTCGCCCGGATGTTTGTTGTTGCGCTTGCGTGGCCATTGCGCAATCAAATCAGCCGGTTAGCGAGATTGGGACGAGAAGCCCCTCCAAGTTGGGCCAGTTTGTTTTGTGAAAAGCTAGCTGGGACAGGTTTGATTGCGATAGGACAGGTATTGTTTGCGTGCCACCAGCACGCTGGAACTGCTGTTGGATGCGAGGTGCCGGGTGGTAACATTTGTTGTCATCCTTATCGACCGTTCGCCCGGTACATCCGCATGCCAGACAGTTTCGACCAGCTCGCCGCCCTGATCCGGGCGCGCTTTTCCGAACTGAGTCCGCAGTTCCAGATGGGAGCGGGTTTCCTGCTCGACCATCCCGACGAGGTTGCGGTCTCGTCCATGCGCAAAGTGGCGGAACGGGCGCAGGTGCAACCGGCTTCGCTGGTGCGCCTGTCGCAGCAACTCGGTTTCCCCGGTTGGAACGAATTGCGCAACCTGTTCGTCGCGCGCGTGCGCACGCGGCCCGAGCCGCTTACGAGCCGCGCGCGTTCGCTCGTCAAATCGAAAGACGCACTGGCGAACGATCTGCTGGTCGCTCAACAACACAATCTCGAGGTCACCGCCGCGCATAACGGCCGTGTAATCGTGGAAGGCGCGCGTCTGTTGCGGCGCGCGCCGCATGTGCACGTGGCCGGCTTCCGCTCCTGTTACGCGGTCGCATTCGGCCTCGTGTACGGTTACCGGCTGTTCCGTTCCTCGGTGTCCCTGCTCAACGGCGAGGCCGGCACGCTGGAAATGCAGTTGCGCACGATCGAGCGCGACAGCGCGACCATCGTGATCAGCTTCGCGCCGTATTCGGTAGAAGCCGCGCGCGTAGCTGAAGCCGCGCTGGAAAAGGGCAGCAAGCTGATTGCCATCACCGACAGCGCCGTATCGCCGATCGCCTTGAACGCCGACAAGGTGCTGATCTTTTCGCACGAGAGTCCTTCGTTCTTTCCATCGCTGGTGGCGGCTACGGCGTTGGCCGAGTCGCTGGTCGCGCATCTGCTTGCGCTGGAAGGCGCGGATGCGGTCGAACAACTCGCCATCGCCGAGCAGTCGCTGCACGCGAAGGGCGCGTACGTGCCTTGAACATTCCCGTCTGAATCGAGCGGAGTCCGTGTGCGACACAGCTCCGCTCCATCTGGTTCGGCATCGCGCCGTTTGACAACAAATGTTGTTTTAACGTATAAATACGTACCGATTGTTGAATGGGTGCGAATGGTGGCGTCGAAGCAGGGTTTGAGTCTTTTGCAGGTGAGCGGCGAGCCGTATGACATCGGCTACCAGTTAGGTGAGTTCGCGCGTCCGGTTTTCGGCGACTACATGAAACAGAGCGGCGCATGGCAGGCGGTTCGGCGCTGGCGCGGCACTCCGTTCGTGCGGGAACTGCGCGACGCGGCGCAGGCGCATTTCCCGGCGCTGTTCGCTGAACTCGACGGCATGGCGGCGGGCCTCGGCTGGCCGGCGGAAGACGTGTTTCTCTGGAACTGCCGCGGCGAACTGATTCACAACGCGCCGGACGGTTGCACCACGTTGGCGGCGGTCGTTGGCGACACGCGCTTCATCGCGCATAACGAAGACGGCGATCCGTTTCTGCGCGAGCGTTGCGCGCTGGTCGAGGTTCGGCCGGCCGGCAAGCCTGGCTTCGTGAGTTTCTATTACCCCGGATCGCTGCCGGGACACACCTTTGCCGTGAGCCGCGCCGGCGTCGTCCAGGCGATCAACAATTTGCGCATTCGCACGCCCGTTGCCGGCGTGCCGCGCATGATCCTCGCGCGTGCCGTACTCGATGCGGCTTCGCTCGACGAAGCGTTGCACATTCTGCGCGACACGCCGGCCGCGAGCGGCTTTCATCACACGCTCGGCTGTGCGGGCGACGCGCGCATCTTCAGCGTCGAAGCAAGCGCGCAGCGATGTTCCGTGCAAACCGTGCCGCACCGCTACGGCCACGCGAACCAGATGATTCATCGCGGCTGCGAAGCCGAAGCGCAAATCGTCACGGATTCCTCGCGAGACCGTCAATTGCGTGTGGAGGCCTTGTTGCCCGCGATCGCTCACCCGTTGCAACCCGCCGCCTTGCTCGACGTCTTACACGATCGCGCGCCCTCGGGCTTGCCGATCTACCGCGACGATCCACTCGATCCGGACGACGAAAACACGCTCGCCACCGCGCTCTTCGACATCGGCATTGCCGGTGTGTCGATGAAAGTTTACCGGCAAGGGCAGTGCGCATTCGACACCTTCATCGCCCGCACGGCATCTGAACAAGCCGGCGCCTAAGCGCTTGCCGAAACCACAGGAACCGAACACCATGACCACCGTTTTTCATCGCTCGCCGAAACAGTCGCTGCCGGTCGCCGTCGCGGGCGACGGCATCGAGATCATCGATTCCACCGGCAAGCGCTATATCGACGCGTCCGGCGGCGCCGCCGTCTCGTGTCTCGGCCATAGCAACCAGCGCGTGATCGACGCGATCAAACGGCAGTCGCAGCAGTTGCCGTACGCGCACACGTCGTTCTTCACCACCGCGCCCGCCGAAGAACTCGCCGACCGCCTGGTGGCGAGCGCGCCGCAAGGGCTCGAACATGTGTACTTCGTGTCCGGCGGATCGGAGGCGATCGAGGCGGCGCTGAAACTCGCGCGCCAGTATTTCGTTGAGAAGGGCGAGCCGCAGCGCCGCCATTTCATCGCGCGTCGCCAGAGCTATCACGGCAATACGCTGGGCGCGCTGGCGATCGGCGGCAATGCGTGGCGCCGCGAGCCGTTCCTGCCGATCCTGATCGAAGCGCATCACGTGAGTCCGTGTTACGCGTACCGCGAGCAACGTGCCGACGAAACGGAAGAGGCCTTCGCGCAGCGTCTCGCCGACGAACTGGAGCAGAAGATTCTCGAACTCGGCGCGGACACGGTCGCCGCCTTCGTCGCCGAAACGGTGGTCGGCGCGACGGCCGGCGCCGTGCCGCCGGTGCGCGAGTACTTCCGCAAGATTCGCGCGGTGTGCGATCGCTACGGCGTCCTGCTGATTCTCGACGAGATCATGTCGGGCATGGGCCGCACCGGCTACCTGTATGCCTGTGAGGAAGACGGCGTCGCGCCGGATATCCTGACCATCGCCAAAGGGCTCGGCGCCGGCTATCAGCCGATCGGCGCGACGCTCGTGGGCGAGCGGATTTATCAGGCGATCGTCGGCGGCTCGGGGTTCTTTCAGCATGGTCATACCTACATCGGCCACGCCACCGCCTGCGCCGCGGCGCTCGAAGTGCAACGCGTGATCGAGGAAGACAAGCTGCTGCCCAACGTGCTGGCGCGCGGCGAACAGTTGCGTGGCCGGCTGCGCGAGCACTACGCGCAACATCCGCATATCGGCGACGTGCGCGGGCGGGGACTGTTCGTCGGCGTCGAACTGGTCAAGGACCGCGCCAGCAAAACGCCGTTCGACGCCGGCCTCAAGCTGCACGCGGCAATCCGGCGCGAGGCGTTCGCGCGTGGTTTGATGGTGTATCCGATGGGCGGCACGGTCGACGGCCAGATCGGCGATCATGTGCTGCTGGCGCCGCCGTTCATCTGCACCGAGCGCGACATCGACGAAATCGTCAGCCGGTTCACGGATTCGGTCAGCGGCGCGCTGTTGTCCGCCATCTGAGACCTACGCACCACCACGACTTGCGAGAACGATGATGACCGAGCGTTTGCCTCACTTCGACCTGTCCGACGCCACGCCCGAACAGAAAACGGTGCTCGAGGAAATTCTGTCCGGCCCGCGCGGCAATCTGAACGGGCCGTTCCTTGGCTGGATTCATAGCCCGGAACTGGCTCAGCAGGCGCAGCGCCTGGGCGCGTTCTGCCGCTATCGGACGGGTTTGCCGCTGCGCCTGTCGGAGGTGGCGATTCTGGTGACCGCGGCGCGCTGGCAGGCGCAGGCCGAGTGGTACATCCACTATCCGATCGCGCTGCAAGCCGGCGTGTCCGAAGCGGAGGCCGAGACGATTCGCCAGGGAGAGCGCCCGGAATTCGCGGACGCCGACGACGCGTTGATTCACGACTTCGCGAGCGAGCTTTATGACACGAAGCGCGTTTCGGACGCGATCTATGCGAAGGCGGTCGAACGCTTCGGGCATCAGGTGGTGATCAACCTGGTGGGCCTGCTCGGCTATTACGCGTTGGTGGCAATGACGCTGAACGTGTTCGGCATGCGCGCGGTGGGGCAGGAGAGCTTGCCGTTCGCTGAGTAGTGCGGGCGGCATGGCGGCGCCGTTATGCAATTGCGCGGGCGGCGTAGCAGGAGCGAACTTCGACACAGCAGGCTAAGGCGTGGTTAGTATCGAGGCGCGGCCAGCTTTGGCATCGAACGCCGCCTCTTATACAGCGCATTCGCCCAACTTTTCCGCCACGCAACACAAAGCAAAGCGCCCCGATTGCGAACTTCGCAACCGGGGCGCTTTTTTACTGCGACTACGCCTTCACCTTCACCTTCACCTTCCATGCACTGACTATACCGGCGAGAACCGCGCCGCCAACCGCGCGGCTTACCGGCTTACTGACCGCGATACGTCGAGAACAGGCGTTGCTGCACGGAGTCCCGCGCGCCGGCATCCGACGAAGCTGCCTTCACGCCGCCGACGTCCTGCGAACCCTGCGCCTCGGCGGCCACTGTCGTAGCGTTTTGCGGCACGGCCTTCGGATAGTCGGTGTCGTTCTGATTCAGAAGGCCCGCTTTTTGCGCGGCAACGAGCTCAGCGCGCACTTGTGCGCGGGTCACCGGACCATTGGCCTGCTGGGCGAACGAAACAGCCGGGACGATAAGCGCGGATGCAATAACGACTGCGGAAATAAGCGATTTCATGATGACCTCCTGGATTCGATTGTTGATGTGATCGGTTCAATGCTGCGGTGCCGATCCGTTGAAACCAGTCTATTTCCTACGAGGTCAGTGAAAAAGCGGCTTTCGGAGGAAAGATTATTACTGTTATCGAGATAATTGCTGGGATGGCTTCTCTTTTGATCGATTGCCGGCGTCGTCACGACGCTGGCACACGGAAGCGCCTATGATGAAGTTCGGTCCACGCCCGCGCCCGCAGTGGTGCGCGACACTCGCGACCGATGCCGAAACCGCAAATCCTGGGCTGGACCGTTGCGGTGGGCATCAGATTCGGTCGTGCCGCGCGCGAAGCAGGCACAAACAGGAGAGAGCGATGAAGCGCAAGGCATCAGCAGTCTGGCAAGGCGGCCTGCAAGACGGCAAGGGCTCGATTTCCACCGACAGCGGCGTCCTCAAGGAGACCCAATACTCGTTTTCGACACGCTTCGCGGACGGCATCGGCACGAACCCGGAAGAGCTGATTGCGGCTGCGCATGCGGGGTGTTTCTCGATGGCGCTGTCGGCGGAACTGGGCAAGGCCGGCATCACGCCCGAGCGCATCGGCACGACGGCCACCGTCACGCTCGATAAGGACGGCGGCGGTTTCGCGATCACCGCGGTGCATCTCGATGTGGCCGTGAAAATCCCCGGCGGCGACAAAGCCGCCTTCGAGAAGGCGACCGCCGACGCCAAGGCCGGTTGTCCGGTGTCGAAAGTGCTGAACGCCACGATCACGATGGACGCGAAGCTCGAAACCTGAGTCGCGTTTTTGCTGGTGATCTAGAAGCGATTAAACCGGCGCACGGGTCAAGCCCGGCGCCGGTTTTTGTTTACTCGCCTTAGTTAGAGATGCCGATGCCGCTACAACTGCGCCTTCTTGCAGCGCGACGAAACCGGCTTGGCGCGAAGACGAGGCCACTCCATTCGGCCCGGTCTTAGACAAGGCTCATCTAAGCGTTTTCCCCTCGGCCTGCTGAACGGTATGAATTGCGGCAGGCGTCCCTTTGACCCGGCTTCTCACGAGCTTGTCGAGGTCGAAAGTGGAAGTCTTGCCGACGCTCGGCAGACAATCGCGCACCCATGTGTCCGCCGTGGCATGGCCCGCGTGTCGCAAGGCTCGGAAGAATTCGATGGAGGGCGTGTTCTTCGATGCCGCGCCGATCTCGTCCATGAAGCGGTCGGCGCGAATCACGTGAAAGCGCTTGGGCGTGTAGGCCTTTCCGCGATGAACGAGGCCGGGGTTTTCAGCGGCGAGTTCGTTGATCAACTGGATCTGACGGACTTCCGTGACCCACGACGCGCCGAAGCTGACTTCGTTGATCCGGTTGTTGATCTCGCTGGGGCGCTCAGGCGGGCCATGTTTCGTACAGAGCGGATCGATGAGAACGCTCAGAATGTCGTCGACCCACTCGACGAGCGGCGCGAGCGCTGGATTGGCCATGTACCCGCCGTCCCAATAGAATTCGCCGCCTATTTCCACCGCCTCGAAGAGCGTGGGAAAGCATGCGGAGGCCATCAGCGCCTTCGCCGAAATTTCGCCGGGTTCGAAGATGCGCAATGCGGTCAGGTTGACGTTGGTCGCCGCCACGTAGAGCCTGGGCACGGCGCCCTTCGGGTCATTGACGACCCCGAAGTCCGGAATCACGGTTTCCATGATCGAGCCAAGGGAATTGGTCAGCCATGGCATCGCATACGGAGAGGCAAACGGCTGGAGCATGCTTTGCGCGAGTATCGCGGGATTGAGATCGACATTCCAGCGCTCGGGAGACTTCAGCAGATCCTTGGGGAAGTTATAGAACGGCTGCCACTTCGAACTGGCGCCGACCAGCGTCCAGAGTTGTTCGAGCGACCGTTTGGCATTGGTCGGACTTCTGCTTAGGCCGTATGTGCAGGCCGCCGCGTTGAGCGCTCCGCCGCTCGCGCCGCTGATCGCGAGAATCGAGAGTGTCCCGCGCTCGACTTCGTCCAGCAGCCGGTCGAGTACACCCCACGTGAACGCCGCGTGCGCGCCGCCGCCCTGGAGGGCAAGACCGATCGTGGGAATGTCTTTTGTCGTTGCCATTCTGACCTCCGTTGTGCGGTCGCCCAGCAGTCGTCGAACTCATAGGGGAAAACGAAAGTGCCGACGCGGTTTTAACCGTTGTACTGCACTGCACGATTTTCCGCCATGCCGCCGGCGCTCCGCGCCTTCGTGCTTTCGTGCCGCGCCCTACGGAAACTCGTCTTGCTTTCTTGAACGGTTAGTCATAATATCCGCTGCATGAAGCAATCAGGCGATTCGAAACAGTCCGCGAAGAAAGCCGGCGAGGTCTGCTCTCGGGGCCGGCCGCGCGAGTTCGACACGGACACGGTATTGGCGAGCGCGAGCCAGGTGTTCTGGAACCACGGCTACCACGCCACCTCGATCGACGACCTGTGCAAAGCCACCGGCCTGTTGCGCGGCAGTCTTTACGGCGTATTCGGCGACAAGCACGGCATCATGCTGGCCGCGCTGGATCACTACGCGGAAGGTTCGGTCGCGCGGCTCGCCGAGCGGCTGAATGCGCCGGTGCTGCCGGAAGAGGCGCTGCGCAACGCTTTGCTGCATTACGCGCGGGTCGCGTGCGCGCTGACCGGCGAACGCAGCTGCCTCATCACCAACACCACGCTGGAAATGCAGCCCGGCGACGAAGAACTGCGCACGCGCGTCGCCGCGATTCAGCGCCGCATGGCCACGCTGCTGGCGGCGTCGGTGATTCGCGGCCAGGCGAGCGGCGCGTTCAACTCCACACTCGACGAAAAAGCCGTCGGCGATTTCCTCCTCTGCGTGATGCAAGGTCTGCGCGTGCTGGGGCGGGTCGCTCATAAGGAAGATGCGCTGATAGGAATCGTGGACGTCGCCATGCGCGCGCTCGTCTAAATTTTTTTGCCGAATTTTTGAACGATCAGTCATGAACAGCGAAGCGATCAAGTCCGCTCCGGCGGCATTCGTTGGACCCCAAGGCGCCGCAGCTTCAGCGGTGACCTGTCCTGGCGCCCCGGCCGCGAGCATGGCAACGGGCGTGGCAACGGGCGTGGTAGCAGCGGTCGACAAGGCTCAGCCGCGTTTCGAACGGCAGGGCCTTGCGCTGGCGGTGCTGTTCGTCGGCGCCTTCCTCGCACCGCTCGATTACTTCATCGTCAATCTCGCGCTGCCCTCGATTCACACCGGCCTGAACGCCAGCGACGCGCAATTGCAACTCGTCGTTTCCGCCTATGCGTCGGCGTACGCGGTGCTGCTGATCACGGGCGGGCGGCTCGGCGACCTGTTCGGCCGCCGCCGCATGTTCATGACGGGCATGGCGGCGTTCGTGGTCGCCTCGGCGCTATGCGGCTTCGCGACCAGCGGACACATGCTGGTGATCTCGCGGATCGTGCAGGGTATCGCCGCCGCCGTGATGGCGCCGCAGGTGCTCGCGACGATTCGCGCGGTCGTGCCGCTGCATCAGCAGACCAAGGTGATGAGCCTGTATGGCTTCGTGTTCGGCTTGTCGTCGATCGTCGGCCAATTGGGTGGCGGTGCGCTGATTACGTATCACCCGTTCGGGCTCGACTGGCGCATCATCTTTCTGATCAACATTCCGATCGGCATTGCCGCGTTTGTCGGCACGTGGAAGTTCGTGCCGGAGAATCAGCCGGCCACGCGCACCGGCATCGACGTGAAGGGCGTGGCGCTGCTGTCCGCCGTACTGCTGCTGGTCATCTACCCGATGACGCACGGCCGCGAAGCCGGCTGGCCGGCGTGGACCTTCGTGATGTTCGCGCTTGCCGTCCCGGCATTCGCGCTCTTCGTGATGACCGAGCAGCGCGTAGAGCGCCGCGGCGGCCATCCGCTGGTGGACCTGCAATTGTTCCGCAACCGGGCCTTCGCGTTAGGGCTTGTGCTCGCGTTCCTGTTCTACTGCAATAGCGCGTTTTTCCTGACCTACGGGATCTTCCTGCAAACCGGCTTGCACTGGACGCCGCTCGCATCCGGCATGGCGATCATGCCGTTCGCGATCGGTTTCGTGGTCGGGCCGCTGACCTCGCCGGCGGTGGTCAAGCGCATCGGCGGCCATGTGCTCACGCTCGGTTTTTCGATGATGACGGTCGGCTTCACGGTTACGGGCTGGTCCGCCAGCCAGTCGGCCACGCCGGATCTGCTGTTCTATTGCGGCCTGGTGTGCGCGGGCGTCGGACATGGTTTGCTGCTGCCGTCGATCATGCGCATCGTGTTGCTGGAGGTCGTGCCGGAGAAGGCCGGGCTTGCTTCAGGCGTGGTGTCGTCGACGCTGCAGATCGGCTCCGCATTCGGCACGGCGGCCATCAGCGGCGCGTTCTTCGGCGCGATCGGCGGCCGCGCGGCACCGGGCGATTACGCGCACGCGTTCCAGGTCAGCCTCGCAATCAATGCACTGCTGATGTTCGTGTGCATTGGCCTGAGCGTGCTGCTCGTGCGGCATCAGCAAATCGCGCTGCGCCGCTCGGCGCAACCGGTTTGAAAATCCGGAAGCGGGAATCGTTTTCAACAAAGCTATCGGAAATTATTAGGCGTTTTTTTAAACGAGGCCGATTTTAAGCATGGCGCATTTACCGGTGAGTTAGTCATTCACAGGTAATTTCGCTTGTGGCGGCTCAGAATAAACCCTGAATGGTTCTGGTCGGGGCATTAGATATGACGAAAGACGTTCGTATTTTCTGCTGTCCGCCGGCAGTTCGCCGCTGTAAGTTTTGCGATCGTGCACTGCCGCATGAAGGGGCGGCCTGGCGGGGCATTGAAGGGTTTTCCCGGTTTTGCCCATCGATAGCTCGAGGGTGGAAGCAATTCCACTGTCGATGAAAACGGTATCAATAAAAAGCACTTGCGGCGATTAATTTCGATTGTTAATCTTGGCAAACTTTTTAGCGTTTTCCTTCAGCAGGTCTAAAGTCGAAAAACCCGGCGCAATGACTTAAATACCGCACAACGGTTCCGTAGGGGGATGAATATGCTGACCGCTACCATTGACGCATTCCAGACACCACCAGCCGCCCAGTTCAATGTCGGCGACGTCGTCACATTGAAGGAAGGGGGCTCGCGCATGACGGTAACGTATGCAGGCCCAGTGGCGCTCAACCCCGGCGACTGGCTGATTTGCGAATGGTTCGACGAACACGGCGAATTGCGCCGCGAGATGTTTTCACCCGCGAGCGTGCGCACCGAGCCGCGCTCGATTCCCGCCGGTTCCGTTCTGTGGAACCGCATGAGCCGCGCGGCCTGAACAGCCCGCATGGTCGGCCGGTGCTTCGGCCGACCAGTCCGTTTTCTGCTTCATCCACGCCACGCCAGATTCACTTCTCCGAGCGATCCCGCGTGCTTGCGCGTCGTTGCACGCGCACCAGCAGCGCGGACGAAAACGCTCGCATCCTCACGAGCTTGCGCGTCTCCACGATCTCGCCCGCGATGTTCTTCGGCGGGTTTGGTTGCAACGCCCAATAGAGCGCAAGCAGCCAGCCGAACACGGTCCAGCCGAGGCATGCATTGAAGAGCGCGAGCGTCAGCACGTCATGACGCTTGCGCCGGTCCGCCACCAGGGCCGGCAGAAAATACAGCGCCAGTGCCAGCACCGCGGCGATGGCCTGCACGACGACGTTGCCCTCCATTAAGTGGCTCCCGATACGCGACCTATGCCGCAATTGTCGCGCGATTGTTTTGTTTGCGTAAGCTCGCCGCAAAGGTTGCATGCCGTTCGTGAGACGGCTGCGACGGCCAGTCGCCCTGGTCGTTCACCAAGCCGATGCGCGGCGAGGGGTTCAGCCAATCCCGCATCGGGTCTATCATGATCGTTTCGACAGAACAGATCCCCACGGACCGCCATCATGATCTCCGACGATACCCAGCAGGCTCAACGCATCAACCCCGAGACGCTACGCGAATTCGTGGACCGCAAGTGGAACGACGAGATCGTGCCCGCGCTGACGGACTACATCGCCGTGCCGGCCAAGAGTCCGGCGTTCGATCCCGAGTGGGTCAAGCACGGCTATCTGGAGCGCGTGATCACCGACGCGGCGCAATGGGCCGAACAGCAGCCGGTGCGCGGCCTGAAACTCGAAATCATTCGCTTGCCGGGCCGCACGCCGGTGATCTTCTTCGAGTCGGCGGCGACCCGTTCGGGCAGCGAGGAAACCATCGTGCTGTACGGCCACCTCGACAAGCAGCCCGAGTTCGACGGCTGGCGCAACGACCTCGGGCCGTGGACGCCCAAGCTCGAGAACGACAAGCTCTACGGCCGCGGCGGCGCCGACGACGGCTACGCGATCTACGCGAGCATCACCGCACTTGCCGCGCTGGACGCGCAAGGCGTCGAGCGTCCGCGTTGCGTCGGTCTGATCGAAACCTGCGAGGAGTCGGGCAGCTACGATCTGCTGCCGTACGTCGACGCGCTGCGCGAGCGGCTCGGCAAAGTGGGTCTGGTCGTGTGCCTGGATTCGGGCGCGGGCAACTACGATCAACTGTGGCTCACCACCTCGCTGCGTGGACTGGTCGCCGGCGACCTCGAAGTGCAGGTGCTCGACGAAGGTATTCACTCGGGCGGCTATGGTGGCATCGCGCCGTCGAGCTTCCGCATCATGCGGCAACTGTTCGACCGTCTCGAAGACTCCGCCAACGGCACGCTATTGCCGAAGGGTTTTCACGTCGATATCCCGGCGGACCGTCTGCGCGAAGCGGAAGCCACCGCCCAGATTCTCGGCGACGACGTCTGGAAGAAGCTGCCGTGGGCCTGCGGCCAGGACGGCCGTCAGGTGCTGCCCACCACCACCGATCCGAAGGAGGCCTTGCTCAATTCGACGTGGCGTCCGTCGCTGTCGGTAACCGGCGCGGCCGGCTTGCCCGCGTTGGCCGATGCCGGCAACGTGCTGCGTCCGCGCACGGCGTTCAAGCTGTCGCTGCGTCTGCCGCCGATGATCGAGGCGGAGAAGGCCGTCGCCGAACTGAAGGCGCTGCTCGAACTGGATCCGCCGTACAACGCCAAGGTGACGTTCAAGCCTGACGCCGGCGCGGCAAGCGGCTGGAGCGCGCCCGACCTCGCCCCGTGGCTTGCCACGGCGCTCAACGACGCGTCGCGCCAGCACTACGGCGCCGACGTCGCCTACATGGGGCAGGGCGGCACCATCCCGCTCATGAACGTGCTGAAGGCGGGCTTCCCGAAATCGCAGTTCATGGTGTGCGGCGTGCTCGGACCGAAGTCGAACGCGCACGGGCCGAACGAGTTCCTGCACGTACCGTACGGCAAGAAGCTCACGGCCGCGGTCGCCGAGGTGATCGCCGCCGCGCCTTGAGCCATCTCTTCGACCGTCGTTTGCCCTGAACCCGTCACGTCCGCCGACACTGTGAATGACCGATAACTCGACCGCTCAACCCGCCACGCCCCGGATTCCGGCCGATCAATTGCATGCCTATGTGAGGGCGATCTGGGAAAAGGCGGGCAGCACGCCACGCGAAGCGGAGCTGGTCGCCGATCATCTGGTGGCGGCGAATCTGACCGGTCACGACTCGCATGGCGTGGGGATGATTCCGCGCTATGTGGCGTCGCTCGCCGACGGCGAGCTTCAGTTGAACCTGCATGCCGACGTGGTGAAAGACGCGGGCGCCGTGCTGACGGTCGAAGGCGGCCGAGGCTTCGGCCAGGTGGTGGCGTTCGAGGCCATGGAGCAGGGCATCGAACGCGCCAAACGCATCGGCATCTGCGCGGTCGGCTTGCGCGGCGCGCATCACATCGGGCGCATCGGTCATTGGGCCGAACAGTGCGCGCGTGCCGGTCTCGTGTCGTTCCATTTCGTCAACGTGGCGGGCGATCCGCTCGTTGCGCCGTTCGGCGGCGCGGACCGGCGCATTGGCACGAACCCGTTTTGCGCCGCTTATCCGCGGCCCGGCAAGCCGCCGCTCGTGCTCGACTTCGCGACCAGCACGGTCGCGTATGGCAAGACGCGCGTCGCCTATAACCAGGGCAAGCAGGTGCAACCCGGCGCGCTGATCGATCACGAGGGCCGCGCCACGCTCGAACCCAAAGTCATGCACGAAGCGCCGTTCGGTTCGCTGACGCCGTTCGGCGGGCACAAGGGCTTCGGGCTCGCGGCCCTGTGCGAGATTTTCGGCGGCGCGCTGTCGGGCGGCTTTACAACGCACTCGACCACGCTCGGCACGACCAACGCGATCATCAACTGCATGCTGTCGGTGATCATCGATCCGGCTGCGTTCGACGCGCCCGATGCGCAAGCCGAAGCCGACGCGTTCATCGACTGGGTGAAGGCCTCGCCGCTCGCATCGGGCGTCGACCGTATCTATGAGCCCGGCGAACCCGAGCGCGTGACGCGCGCGCAACGCGAGGTCGAGGGTATTCCCGTGGACGCGGCCACGTGGGCGCAGATTCTCGCCGCGGCGCTCGCCGTCGGGATGAGCGCGGAAGCAGCCGGCCACTGGTCCGCGCGTTTGCAATAAGACGCTGATGCAAAGGCGCGGCGCGCGGTGGGCCGCCCACGTTTGATCATGCGAAGTGGATACACCGTCTGTTAGCCCACCAATCAGAGAAAAAACCATTCGTCGCTGATCATTTTCGATTGCATTTTCTAATCGGCGACTATTTCTTTCTTTTTTCGATCCGGCAAGAAATTCAATCCTGGCGCGGGCGCATATTGATTGCCGCCGCGTGCCTTTTTGTGGGTTCAATTTCGCCCATCTTCGGTGCGCAAGCGTTTGCGTGCGCGCCACATGCCATCGACCTTCCTCTTTCCCGCAGAACGCCTGCTGGCGGGCTTTTGAACGCGGCTTGCATTCATCTGTTGGTTACCCCGCTCCCATCCGATTCCGGTCTGCTTTAGGCTCGCATTGCAATACCAGTGTTTAACCTTAAAAGGACCGTTCAAAATGAATCTGCATAACCACCACGCCTGCCGCCCGTTCCTCGAAGCCGGCAATCTTTCGCAAATTTCGGCTTACTACGAAGAAGGCCGCAACGTCATGTGGATGATGTTGCGGGCGCAGCCGCGTCCCTGTTTCAATCTCGATCTGGTCCATGACATCCTGGAACTCGCGCAGGCAGCACGAGAGTCGGGATTGCCGATCGATTTCTGGGTCACCGGTTCGTTGATTCCGACCATGTACAACGTCGGCGGCGATCTGGATTTCTTCGCGGATGCGATCCGCGCCGGCAAGCGTCAGGCGCTCATGGCTTATGCACGGGCCTGTGTGGATTGCGTGCATGCGGCGTCACGGGGATTCGACACGGGGGCGATTTCGATCGCGATGGTGGAAGGCACGGCACTCGGTGGGGGCTTCGAGGCCGCGCTCGCGCATCATTTCCTGCTCGCGCAGAACGACGCACGCATGGGCTTCCCGGAGATCGCGTTCAATCTGTTCCCGGGCATGGGCGGTTATTCTCTGGTGGCGCGCAAGGCCGGCATGCGGCTCGCGGAGGAGCTGATCGGCGTCGGCGAATCGCACACGGCCGAATGGCACTACGGCAAAGGTCTGGTCGATCAGCTGTTCGAACCGGGCGAAGCCTATATGGCGACCCGTACTTTCATCGACACGCTCAAGCCGAAAATGAACGGCATCCGGGCGATGCTGCGGGCGCGCCAGCGCGTGCTGCAACTCTCGCGCGCCGAGCTGATGGAAATCACCGAGGATTGGGTCGACGCCGCCTTCACGATCGAGGAGAAGGATCTCGCCTTCATGGAGCGGCTGGTGATGCTGCAGAACCGCCGCACCTCGAACCTGCGCCAGACGGCCAGCGCGGCCAATTTCGGCTGAATTGACCTGGGTTCGAACACAATAAGCCGTAAGGGGGACGGTCCGGAAGCTCAGGCGATCAGCCTGAGCTTCTGTCTATCCTGCAACCAGCGTTCGAATTCAGCCGTCGGCATGGCCTGGCCGTACAGGAAGCCCTGCACGTAATCCACGCCCAAGCCCTTCATGAACACTTCTTCCGATTCGGTCTCGATCCCTTCGGCGACCACCTTGAAATTCAATTCCTGCGCGACGGCCACCATGGAGCGCACCAGTGCCTGCGCTTTGGTGTCGGCGTTGATCGAGCGCACGAAGCTGCGGTCGAGCTTGATGACGTCGAGCGGAATCCGGCCGAGCTGCGACAGCGACGAATAACCCGTGCCGAAATCGTCCAGATGAACCTGCGCGCCGAGCTGGCGGAACTGCTTGATCAGATCGATCGCGGCTGTTTCGTCTTCGATCAGGCAGCTCTCGGTCAGTTCGAGATCGATCAGGCAGGGATCGAGATTGGCGGCCTGCAGCGCCTCGCTGAAATGGCGGACCACGGCCGTATCGACCAGTTGCCGCGCCGACACGTTGATCGCGATGCGCAGGTTGTAGCCGTCCGCCTTCCATTTGGCGGCCTGTTTCGCGGCCGTTACCATGACCCAGCGACCGAGTACGCCGATCAGCCCGGACTCTTCCGCGTAACGGATGAACTCGGCGGGCATGATCTGCCCGCGCTCCGGCGAATTCCAGCGCACCAGCGCTTCGACGCCTTGCACCACGCCGGTGGCGAGCGACAGTTTCGGCTGGTAGTGCAGCGTCAGCTGGCCCTCTTCGAGGCCGCGCCGCAGGTTGGTGTCGAGCCACATGTACTCGGCGACCCGGCGGTTCATTTCCGGCGAGAACACGCGGTGCGTGCGCTTGCCTTCGTCCTTGGCGACGTACATGGCCGTGTCGGCCGAACGGATCAGTGACTCGAGGCTGTCGCCGTGTTCCGGATACAGCGCGATGCCGATCGAGCAGCCCGTGTAGACCTCCACGAGCCCGAGGGCGAACGGCGTGCGCATGCGCTCGAGAATGCGCTGCGCGGTGGTTTCGAGTTGGTGCGCCGTACCCTTGGTCGCGAGCACGATAAATTCATCACCGCCCAGGCGCGCGAGCGTATCGCCTTCATTCAGACACTCGCTGATGGCCGACGACACGTCGCGGATCAGGCGGTCGCCGAATACGTGGCCGTAGTGGTCGTTGACCTTCTTGAAGTTGTCCAGGTCGAGGAACAGCACGCCGACCGCTTCGCCCGGCGCGGCGTCTTCGATGGCGGTGCGGATTTTGTCCTGGATCGCGTTGCGGTTCGCGAGCCCGGTGAGCGAGTCGGTGTTCGCCAGTTCGGTGAGGCGTTCCTGCGCGAGCCGTTCCTCGGTGATGTCGGTGCCTGAGCAGATCAGGAATTGCTCCTCGACGCCGCTGCCGCTGTGGACGAACTTGTTGCGGAACAGAAAGAGCCGTTCGCCATGCACCGTCTTGACGCGCCGCTCGACTTCGTACGACACGCCGCGATTGAAGAAGCCTGCAATGTTCTGGCTGGAGGCCGCGCCGTCTTCGGTGGACATGAACAACGCCCATACATTGCGGCCGATGATGTTCTCTTCCTTGACGCCCGTGAGTTCTTCGGCAAGACGGTTGAAGCGTTGTATTCGGCCATGCCGGTCGACGATCACGACGACCGAATTCACTTCGGACACGACCTGCTCGGCGAACGAGAGGCCGTGGACCAGATCGCGGGCGACGGATTCGGTGTCGTCATAAGCCGAGGCGGTGCCGGCCCAGCTGTTGCTGCTGAGCTTTTTGCCGACCAGATGCAAACGCAGCGGTTCGCCGAACAGCCGCACGTCGAGGACGAGATGCGAGGTCACGCCGGTGAGGCAGCGGATTTGCGAGGCCTGCTGAGGATTCAGCGGAATGGCGACATTGGCCGGCATGTCGCCGGTGACGGGCGTGAGTTCTAGCGCGTTGCTGTCGTTCGACAGACGCCAGCATGGGCTGCTTGTGCCGAACTGGGCATAAAGCACCTGCTCGTGTTGGTCGTCGTTCATGAGATCCCCGGGCGGTGTGTGCCGGTGGCCGCCGTGAAGGCGGAGTCGGCAAACAGTCTTCATCATACTTAAGACTGTCCCCATTGTAGCGAAGCGATTGGAATTAGGGCTTATAAAGATTAACGGTCAGTAAGACTTCCATCTTTAGGGCTTTTTCAGGTGCTTTTTTACGTGCTCTTTCCCGCGCTCTTCCCGTCAGGCACAGGTGATTTACGGCAACCCGCGCACATTCTAAACAACTAAAACCGTCGCGCCAGCCACGCGCGAGCCTTTTCCCTTTCGACGGGAACCGCTTCCAGCGACGGTTCGAACCAGAAAGCCCCTGACACGAGCGTGGCCACTACAACGCCGTCGCGATACAGAATCCGGTTTCCCGTCACAGCGGGCACACGTTCGCCGACCAGCAAAGTGCCCGCGAGATTCAACGGATCGGTCCCGGCGACACACACAAAAGCACCGTCGTTCGCATGCCGCCGCACTTCTCGCAGCACGGGAATCGCTTCGGGCAGAGCAAATTGTTCGCCGGCGAGACCATTCACGAAGCGCCCGCCGCGAATCACGCCGCGCGCTTCGAGCCGCTGAAAAACGCGCAGCAGGTCTCGCCACGGCGGCAGCCATTCGGCCTCGCGTTCGAGCAGACGCCAGAACACCACGCCATAACGGCGCAACAGCGTCAGCGCGACATGTTCCAGCACTTCGGGTGGGAACTGCCGGCGGCGCTCCGGCACGGTCTCTGACGCCGCAACGGCGCTGGGCCGGCTGACCAGCGCCCAGCGTCCGGCGTCGTCCATGCCGCCGATCAGCGCACTCGAGCGCGCGCGCCGGTTGCTGGAAAACGCGTTGCGTTTGGCCACGGGCTTCAGCAAGGCGCGCAAGCCGGCAAAACTGTCCGAATTCACGAGCCCCGCGGCCACCAACTCGCCCAGCGCGCTCTCCAATTCCATACGCAATACGCGAACTTCGGCGAGCAATTCATCGAAGAACATTGCGCCGTGTTGCACGAGCGTGTCATACACGCTTTGCGCGCGCGCCGACAACTCCGGTTGCTTCGACGGATCGAGCAACGCGCTCCACACGCGGACCTGCGCGCGTGGCAACAGCACGATCGGCGTACTGCGGACCGGCCCGGTGGCGCCGCGCGCGCGTTCCGTCAGGCGGGTCCAGACTATTTTGCCGGCGCGGCATAGTTCGTCGAGCGAAGTATTCGCGTAGGCCTTCACGCGCGTGGGCAGAATGTCTTCCTCCCATGCGCCCGCCGCGGCCTGGTAGCCTTCGAGCTGTTCGAGGACCGCGGCCAGCGCGTCGCGCCCCTCGCTGCGCGTGTCCGGCGTCAGATGCTGCCACTCGAACAGAAAGCGCATGAAATCGTGCCGTTCCACCGGCTCGATTTCGCGCCTCAGGCGTTTCACCGTGTAGCGGTGTATCCGCGCGAGCAGGTGCCGTTCGCACCATTCTTCCTCGGCGGCTTGCGGCGTGAAGCGGCCGCGCATCACGTAGCCTTCGGCTTCGAGGCGCGTGAGGCTCTGTTCGACCGATGCCGCCGGCAACTTCAGCGCTTCAGCGATCGCGCCGACCGGCAACGGCCCAAAACCGGTCAGGCGCGCACGGAGCACGTCGATCAGGGCATCGTCGGCGTTCCAGGTCTCCGTGTAGCCTTTCGGCGCGGCAACGGGCGGCGCCAAGCGGGCGTCGGGATAGAGCGATTGAAAACAGGTCAGGCGTTCGGCAGGCAGCCACACGGCCGAGTCGCCGGCCAGTTGCAGGCGAGTGGCGCGGCCGGATTCGGCCAGCGACGCGAGCCATGCCGGCCAGCCTTCGTTGCGCCGCGCTTCGGTCTCGGTGATGCAGGCGAGGCCGGTCAACGCTTCGTGCATCTCGTCGGCGTTGCGCGCCTGCGGCCATGCTTCGTCGCGCACGCTGTCGATGGCTTCGGCATCGAGCGCGCCGAGATCGTCGGCGCTCGACGGGTCGGTCCAGCGGCGGTTCAGCACGGCTTGCGTGCGGCGCTCCTCGATTGGCGCGTCGTCGAGATAGGCGTACGGTTTGGCGTTGAGGATTTCGGCGGCGAGCGGCGAGGGCGCCGGCAAATCGCGTGCGACCAGTTGCACGTCGCCCTGTTCGATACGGCGCAGCAGCGCAAGCCAGCGTTCGCTGTCCATCGCGTCGTGCAAACAGTCGTCGACGGTTTGGTCCACTAACGGATGATGCGGCAGCTCGCGTTCGCCGACGACGTTCTCCAGACACGCAGCCTGCTCGGGAAACACGTTCGCCAGCAAATCTTCGCTGCGCATGCGCTGCAATTGCGGTGCGGTTTTGCGCCCGCCGGTGTAACGTGGCAGACCGAGCGCGGTAGTCGCGTTCCAGCGCCAGCGCACGCCGAACAGCGGCGCATCGAGCAGCGCCTGAATCAGCAGATGCTCGGCGCTGTTCGAATGCAGATAGCGCCACACGTCGTCGAGCACGAAGGAATGGCTGCCGGTCAGCGACAGCACGATCGCGTCCTCGGTGGCCGCCGCTTGCAGCTCGAAGTTGAAGGTCCGGCAAAAGCGCTTGCGCAGCGCGAGGCCCCACGCGCGGTTGACCCGGCTGCCGAACGGCGCATGAATGACGAGCTGGGTGCCGCCGGATTTGTCGAAGAAACGCTCCATGACCAGCGTGTTTTGTGTGGGCAGCACGCTGAGCGCGGCGCGCGCGCGGGCAAGATAGTCGACGATCTGGCGGGCGGCGGCTTCGTCGAGATGGAGGTTGTCGACGAGCCAGTCGATCGCGTGGTCGATGCGGGCGGGGAGCGTTTCGACCTCGGTGCCGGTCGTGTCCGTCAAACCGGCCGCCGTTCCCACGCCATCTAGAAGACGCCCAATCTGTTCGCGCAATCGCGCGACGCCGAACGACAGTTCGTCGCTGCGCCCCGGCGCCTCGCCAAGCCAGAAAGGAATATTCGGCGGCTGGCCTTGCGCGTCTTCGACACGCACGCGCCCGCTTTCGATCCGCAGAATCCGGTACGACGCGTTGCCGAGTTGAAACACGTCGCCAGCCAGACTTTCGACGGCGAAATCCTCGTTGACGGTGCCGATATTGATCGCCTGCGGTTCGAGCACGACGGCATAGTCGGCGTTCTCGGGAATCGTGCCGCCCGACGTGACGGCGACCAGCTTGCCGCCGCGCCGGCCGCGCAGCGTGCCGCTCACGACGTCGCGATGAACATAGGCGCCGCGCGGACCGTTGCGGCTCGTGTAGCCTTCGGCGAGCATGCGCAGCACGGCGTCGTATTGTTCGCGTTCGAGGTCCGCGTACGGCGCGGCGCGCCGCATCAGCTCGAACAGCGCGTCCTCGCTCCATTCAGCGCTCGACACTTCCGCGACGATCTGCTGGGCGAGCACATCGAGCGGCGCGCGCGGAATCCGCAGCGCGTCGAGTTCGCCGCGTCGCACGCAATCGAGCAGCGCGGCGCATTCGATCAGATCGTCGCGCGAATTCGGAAACAGCCTGCCTTTCGGCATGCCGCCCACGTGATGGCCCGAGCGTCCGACGCGTTGCAGGAACGGTGCGATCGCGCGCGGCGAACCCATCTGGCAGACCAGGTCGACGTCGCCGATATCGATGCCGAGTTCCAGCGAAGCGGTGGCGATCAGCACCCGCAAATCGCCGCGTTTCAGGCGCTGCTCGGCGTCGAAACGATGTTCCTTGGCGAGGCTGCCGTGATGCGCGGCGACCATATCCTTGCCCAGCCGCTCGGTCAGATGACGCGCGGCGCGCTCGGCCATGCGGCGCGTGTTGACGAAAATCAGCGTGGTCCGGTGCATCGCCACCAGTTCGGCGAGACGGTCGTAGACGCGCTCCCATACCTCGTTGGGCATCACCGCTTCGAGCGGCACGGGCGGGATTTCGAGCGCGAGGTCCCGTTCGCGGATATGACCCACGTCGATGATTGCGCAATCGGCGGGAATGCCGCTGTCGATGCTGCCGCCGCCCACCAGAAAGCGCGCGACCGCGCTTACCGGCTTTTGTGTCGCCGACAGGCCAATACGCGGCAAGCGCCGCTGGCATAGCGCGTCGAGCCGCTCGAGGCTGAGTGCGAGATGGCTGCCGCGCTTGCTGCCGGCGAGCGCGTGAATTTCGTCGACGATCACCGTGCGCACGGTCGAAAGCATGCGGCGGCCGGAGTCCGAACCGAGCAGCACGTAAAGCGATTCCGGTGTCGTCACGAGAATATGCGGCGCGCGCTTCTTCAACGCGTTGCGTTCCTGCTGCGTGGTGTCGCCGGTGCGCACGGCGGTGCGGATATCCAGCGGCGGCAAGCCGCTCGCGTCGAGTTCCGCGGCGATGCCTTGCAGCGGCAGTTGCAGATTGAGGCGGATGTCGTTGGAGAGCGCCTTCAGCGGCGACACGTAGACCACCAGCGTTTCGTCCGGCAATGCGCCGCCGTTGGCGAGGCCTTGCTGGACCAGATCGTCGAGCGCGGACAGGAAGGCGGTGAGCGTCTTGCCCGAACCCGTCGGCGCGGCCACCAGCGTGGAGCGGCCACGGCGAATCTGCGGCCACGCGGCGGCTTGCGCGTCGGTCGGCGCGGGGAAGGTCTTGAGGAACCAGCTCGCGACAGCCGGATGGAAATCGGCGAGCGCGCCGGCCGTCGAGAGCCCGATGGCGGGTGTCGCGACGGATGCGTTGGCGGACGCCGCGCCCAAGGCGGCGGTAGTGGAAGCCGAAGTCATGCTCGCGTAGATGGGGGCGGGGCGTGCCATATCCAGAGGGCGCCGAAGGCAACCGGTTGCAAGGATCAGGAACCAGTCTGGCAGGTTTCCACGCGTTTTGCCGAGCGCTACAGATCGGCATTTATGTCGCAATGGAGAGCCTGCGCTACGGCAATTTTTGCCGCGGGGCACAGCTTGCCGCTCGCTCTGCCGGATTTTGCCAATTGCAGTACTCTCTACGCCTCACCCATCCACGAACCACGTTGGAGTCTCGACGATGCGATACAACCAGTTGGGCCGTACCGGTGTGTTTGTTTCAGAATTATGTTTGGGCACGATGACCTTCGGCGGCGGCGGGGGCATCTGGAAGCAGATCGGCGATCTGCAGCAGGGGGACGCGGAGCGGTTGGTCGGCCGGGCGCTCGACGCGGGCATCAATTTCATCGACACAGCCGACGTCTACTCGGAGGGCCTGTCCGAACAGATCACGGGCCAGGCACTGAAGAATCTCAAGGTGCCGCGCGACAAAGTGGTGGTGGCCACCAAGGTCTTCGGCCAGACGGGCGAGTTTCCCAATGCGCGCGGCGCCTCGCGTTATCACATCATCGACGGTGTGAAGGCGAGCTTGAAGCGTCTGCAACTCGATCACGTCGACCTGTATCAGATCCACGGTTTCGATCCGGCCACGCCGATCGAGGAAACCATGCGCGCACTCGACACGCTGGTGCAGCACGGCCATGTGCGCTATGTGGGCGTGTCGAACTGGGCCGCGTGGCAGATCGTGAAAGCGCTCGGCATTTCCGAGCGCCTTGGGCTCGCGCGTTTCGAAACGCTGCAGGCGTATTACACGCTGGCGGGCCGCGACCTCGAACGGGAACTCGCGCCGATGCTGCACAGCGAAGGCCTCGGCCTGATGGTGTGGAGTCCGCTTGCGGGCGGCTTACTGAGCGGCAAGTATGGACGTGAGCAGCAGGGCGAAACGGGCAGCCGCCGCACGACGTTCGATTTTCCGCCGGTCGATCGCGAGCGCGCTTATGACTGTATCGACGTGATGCGCGACATCGCCGAGGCAAAGCGAGTGTCGGTCGCGCAGATCGCGCTAGCGTGGCTGCTGCATCAACGGGTGGTGACCACGGTGATCGTCGGCGCGAAGAAGGTCGAGCAGCTCGACGACAATATCGCCGCGACGGGCGTTTCGCTCACCGCGGATGAGCTTGCGAAGCTCGATCAGGTCAGCACGCTGCCCGCGGAATATCCGGGCTGGATGCTGGAGCGGCAAGGTGAGCCACGCCGCAAGCAGCTTGAAGAGGCGCGGCATCCGGCGGCGTAGCGGCAGCCGTCAGCGAAGCCAGCCGCAGCCAACCGCAGCAAGCCGACGCCGGCTGGACACCACGTGAGAACAGCACGGACTGTGAACGCGGTGCCTGGTCGTGGCATCCCCCGGGCGCGATTGGCGGAGCGGGCGCCTATGCGGCTGCGGCCGCATCCGCTGCGTCGGCTACTTAAGCGGCTCGCAGTGCGGCCGCTTATTCCGCCGCGCCTTGGGCTGCTTCAGCTGCCTGCGCCGTATAAGCCGCGGCAGCATCCATCGTGCGAGCCGAGTACACCATCGCGGCGCCCGCATTGATCGCGACCGCCACGCCCAGCGCTTCGGCGATTTCCTCGCGCGTCGCGCCATGCTTGAGCGCTTCGGCGGTGTGCACGGTAATACAGCCGTCACAACGCAGGCTGACCGCCGCCGCAAGCGCAATCAGTTCGCGCGTCTTGGCGCCGAGCAGGTCCTTCTTCTGGCCGGCGCTCGACAACGCCTGATAGCCCCTGACGGTATCCGGCGACAGTTTGGCGATCTCGCCGAACCGGCCGAACAGTTCTTGACGGTAATCGATCCAGTTCAACATGGCAGTGCTCCTTGGTCTGTTGCGCGTCGGCGAGTGCCGGCGTCGTGAGACAAGTATTGCGCTGCGCCGCGATATCCTGAATACTCGATTCGCTCAACTTTTAGCGCGATCGTCTCATGGATACGCTCAGCCGACTGATCGACCTCGCCCGCCCCCAAGCCAGCCTCGATCTGCGTTGCCTGCTCTCGGGCGCTTTCGATATCGATCATGGCCGGGAGGAAGCGGGCATTGCGCCGTTCCACCTGGTGCTGGACGGCGCATGCGTCGTCGAAACCGCTGACGGCGCGCAGCGTGCATTGCACGCGGGCGACTTCATGCTATTTCCACGCGGCGCGGCGCATCGTGTGCGCGATGTGCAACGCTCGGCCGCCACTGCGCCGGTGACGCAAGGCCATGACGGCATGCTGCCTTTGCGGCGCAACGACGGCCACGATGACCACGACGGCGCCCACGTCCCCGCCGACCTTGATCTTCTGTGTGGCCGCTTTGTCTACTCGCCCGGTTCGTCGGCCTTGCTGCTGAACGCGTTGCCCGATCCGTTCCATGTCTCGCTCGGCGGGACGGAAACGCTGGACTCGTTGCAAACGGTGATTGCGCTGATGCGCAGCGAGGCCGAAGGACGGCAGGCGGGCGCCCTCGCGATCGTCACCGCGTTGAGCAACGCGCTGCTCGCCATGGCGCTACGCGTGCACGGCGAGCAGAACGCATCGGCTTCGGGCGTGCTCGCGCTGCTGGCCGACGCGCGCCTCGGCGCTTCCGTGCAAGGCATGCTGAGCGCTCCCGAACGGGCGTGGACCATCGCCGAACTCGGCGAACTCGCCGCCATGTCGCGCGCGACTTACGCACGCCATTTCAACGAGCGCGCGGGCATGACGGTGATGGACTTTCTCACGCAGATCCGTATGACCATCGCGTGCGATCTGCTGCGCCGCACGCAGCGCAGCGCGGCCGAGATCGGCGAGGCGGTCGGCTATCAATCGGAGGCCGCCTTCGGCAAGGCGTTTCAGCAAAGCATCGGCATGCCGCCGGGACGCTACCGGCGTCGGCCGCAAGAGAACGATGGGGCGGAGAACTAGCTACGGTTTGCCCGGCTTGCCCGGTTTGCCGAACCAGCGCCGTTCGATCCACGACATCAGGAAGGCCACCAGCAATGCGCAGATCGTGCCGAGCGTCACTTCGCCGAGACGCATGAGGGCTTTGTCCCACGCGGGACCCATGCCCGGCACCAACAGCATGATCGTCGCCGTAATGCCGCCCAGACGCGCCGCGCTGCCGACGTTCAGGACCCAGCACAGGGCGATCGCGACACCCACCGTGGCGGCATAGGCCGCGAAATAGCCCTCGCCGAACGTGGCGCCCACGAGTCCGCACAAGCCGCCGACCATCGCGCCGATGAATTGATCGCGCGACAGGTTGCGGGTGTCGACATAGCTATGCTGGCTGACCGCGATGGCCGTGATGGCGGCCCAGAAGGTCTGCTCGGTATGCAGCAAGCGGCCGATGGCGACGGCGAGACTCGCGCCGGCGACCGCCTGCACGGCCATGAAGCCACCTTCGATCAGGCGTTCGCCGAGCGGCAACGACTTGAGAAAGGCAAACAGCGAGTTGGTGGCGCTCGCCCGTGCCGTGCGTCGGGAATCGTCGGGTGGGGTCATCGAAGGTGAGAAGGTTTATTGCAGCATGAAGGTCCCGTATTCTAGCGACTCCAATTGACGGTCGAGCAGAGACCGGCGCGCCGGCACGGTCGGCGGCAGCGAACGGGCCAAGCCGTGGCGATAGAACGCGGGATCGAGCGGCAACGTGATCGCCGTGAAGAACACGTTGAGTCGAACGAAGGCCGCCATCAGGCCTGCGACTACATGCTTCGGCATTCACGTGTTTGAGCGATCGTGACTAACCTTCATGACTGCGCAGCCGGCGATACCAGTTCATCAACGGTGTAGCCGAGACGCCGTGAATCACCACCGACGCCGCGATCACAGCCAGCGTGAGCGGCACGAGCGGAGCCACGTCGGCAGCGGCGCCGTTCTCGAGCGCGTACGCCAGGTAGTAAAACGAACCGATGCCGCGTATCCCGAACCAGCTCATCAAACGCCGTTGCGTCGGCGTCGCGCTCGATCCCACCAGCGACAACTCCACCGATATCGGCCGCACGAGCACGAACAGCGCGGCGGTCAGCGCGATGGTCTGCCAGGTGAAGAGCGGCGTGTGCATCGTGGCGAGCACGTTGCCGACCATCGCCATGACGGCGACCTCCGCGATGCGTTCGAGTTCGATCGTGAAGCCGAGCACCGACTCCGTCATATACGCGTGCGCTTTGCTAGGATTCGCCGCGGTCGCTTCGACGTCTTCGGAATCGACGGTGCCGATGGTTTCGCGAGGCGACTGGCCGCCGCTCGCGCGATGTTCGACACGGCGCATCGCGACACCGGCCGCGAACACGGCCAGAAAACCGTAGGTATGCGCGAGTTGCGCGGTGCCGAACGACAGTTCGATCAAACCGAGCGCGAAGAAACCCTCGAGCCCGAGCGCCTGCGCGTGGCGCGTGCGCAGCCACGCCACCGCGTGCGTCGTGGCCCAGCCGAGCACGCCGCCTATCGCGATCGCGCCCGCCACGCCCCACACGATGCTGCCCGCGAGTTCCAGGTTCAACAGGTCGCCCGCTTCGGCGGCGGGCGCCGCGCATAACGCCAGGCCGAGCATCGCGAAGGGCAGCGCGATGCCGTCGTTCAGTCCGCCTTCGCCGGACAGCGCGAAGCGCAGCAGGTCGTGGTCGCCGGGGTTGTGCACTTGCACGTCGTGCGCAAGCACCGGATCGGTCGGCGCGAGAATCGCCGCCAGCAGCAAGGCCGGCCCCCAGCCGAGATGCAGGACGTACACGCCGAACAGCATCAGCAGCGGAATGGTCGCGAGCATCGCAAGGAAGCCGAGACGCAGCGGCACGGTCCAGAGTTTTTCGAGCATGCCGAGCCGCAGCCGCAGGCCGATGGCAAACAGCGAGACGAGCAGCGCGACTTCGGTGATGGTACGCAGCAGATGCGCGTCGGCGATCATATCGAGGCGCAACAGGCCGATACCGGGCGGCCCCAGGAAGTAGCCGATCGCGAGATAAAACATGGCGGCGCTGATGGGTAGCCGCCGCAGCGCCGTTGCCGCCAGGCCCATAAAAACGAGCACGGCGCCAACGATGAGAAACCACAAAGTTTCGTGCATGAGCATCCGGTGAGGGCCCGCATGCGCGTACCGTATGCGTGGCCGGTTGAAGAAAGGTGCGCCGGGACGCGTCAGTCGCTGACGCGTCATTTCAAGGCGCGCGTCCGAATGCTTCGCGCAGTTTGCGCTTGGCTTGCTGCAAGGTGTCGCGGCGCGTTTTCGGCAGGTTCCTGCCGGCGCGATTGATATAGAAGTTCAGCATCGACATCGCCGACTGGAACGGTGTGCCTTTGCGGCGGCGGCTTTTGGTGGACGACTGCTTGAGCGATTGCGCAATCGACTCCGCGCTGCCGGTTTTGAAAATATCGTGCTGGATATCCATCGCGTCACTGGTTTCCATCACGTGATGCGACCATTTCTTCGGGCTTTTTGCGCGATGCGCCGCGTGTGCCTGGGCGTGCCGCTGGCGTGGCGGCCGGCCCGACTTGCCGCGCGCGACTGGGCGTTTGGACTTGCTGGTGGATTTCCGCGTGGCCATGATGGCGCCTCCTCAACGGGTCGTGCGCGCTGATCGAGCTTATTGTGCGCTCAAACTGAAACGCGCCGGCTGCCGCGAGGCGGCATGCCGGCGCATCGGCGCGGACGCGGGTGACCGGTTGCGCTCGCGCGCGTCCACCGCGAGCCTGCGTTACAACTTCAGCCCGCCAGCCTCCGGCGCGTCCGACGACGCGGGCGGAACGTCGCCGACACCGTGGTCGTCGCGACGCGCATACGAGTCGCGACCCCAATAGGGTTCGCTGCCGTAGTACTGATGCACGGACGTGGCCCACGTCTGGTCCGCCATGGATGGCCAGTGGTCCTTGTCGAAGCCCGGTGCGTTCTTCACGCGCTCAGCGGTCATGTTCAGCACGAAACACTTGCGCCCGGTATCGAGCGTCAATGCATGCCAGGGGATGGCGAGCAGCTTGTCGCCGATGCCGAGAAAGCCGCCGCTCGAGAGCACGGCATACGCAACGCGGCCCGAGCCGACGTCGAGCATGATGTCCTTGATCTTGCCGATGTCCTCGCCGTCGCTGCTGAGCACCTTGTTGCCGTCGAGCGTGGCCGCGGCCATCACGTCCGGGCCGGGGCCGTCCGCGGTCGCGCTTCCCTTGCCGACGATTCGGGCGCCTTGGTCTTGCCGCATGCCGGCTTGTGTCTGTGTCTGGTTCAGCATGATGAGCCTCCTCTACAGGTAAGTGTGTGCAAGGCTGAGCAACCGGCGTTCCTTCCAATTCCGGAGGGGGTGCAGCGGCGCAGTGGTGGTGATCCTTGCTGGAGCTCGTCTGCGTTTGCAAAGAGCGCGTGTGGAGCGTCACGCTGAACGCGTAAAGCGTGCTGACGCGTTTGAAAATATTTCGTCGGGATAGAAAGACGAGGAGAACTGAGAAAGTGCGTTCACGGGTTGGCGGCAACATGGCCTGCCACCAGGATACCGGTACGGCGCCGCTATGAGGCATAGCCCTTGCTGACTGTTTAGGCAGCAGCGCGATCAATCACGTACGAACGCTGTCTATCTGGTCCATCTATCCTCGGAGACTTCAATGAAATATTCAAAAGCACTGCTGGTATCGGCACTTTTCGCCATGTCGGGGGCGGCGTTCGCGCAAGCGGGCGGTGGCAACGGTAACGGCGGCAATGGTGGCTCCGGCGGCTCGGGCAACGCGCACGGCGCGGCGACCGCAGCGCCGACCACGGATGGACAAGCCGCATCGGGCGCGATGAGTTCCACCGGCTCGAAATCCCATCACATGTCGAAGACGAAAGCCAAGAAGGCGAAGACCGATTCCACCAATATGCCGGGTGCGGATGCGAGCAGCGATACGAAAGGCCAGTGAGAGCGCTCTATTGAGCGGCGGGGCCAAGACGAAAGGTCGGGCAGCTTTCTGACCAGTGAGGTGCAATCGGCGCGAGCCCAGCGCCGGTTCTTTCGGAATCCCAATGGGCGGGGAAAAGTCAACGCCTAAGAACGGGTAGTATCGGAGCAGAGGGCAATATCGGCAACTACGGAGACACTGCTCCGCCTGTATCGATGCGACAGAAGCGTGCGGTTCGACTCTCTTGTTCAAGAACACCAGGAAGCAGAGGCGCATGCCCAGTGCATCGCGGGAGATACGATCATGACGCAAACGATCCACTATCAAATGAACATTTGCGGCGGCGATTTCGCGCACGTCAGGGAATGCTTTCGCAACTGGAAGTCGCAGACCCTCGTGTATCGAAGGAATCAGCAGATGTTCGAAGGAAAACAGGAAGTGCGGCCGTTGTCGGCCCATGTGTTCGACAACGGCGAGGTCGCGCATGAAGCGCTCGAGCGCGTCTGTTCGCCCGGCGATCCGTATGCGCTCGCTGCCGAGGTACACGACGGCGAGCGCGACATGTGGCTCGTGATGGCCGCATTCGCGGAAGAGGTGTGACGAACCTTGAGTGGCGGCTCTTTTAAGGCGCCGCGTGTTTTGCTGCGCGCGATGCACCCGTCGCGGGGGCGCCGGGGCCCCCCGCGGCCGGGGCGGGGCGGGGGGGGTGGGGCCCCGCCCGTGGATCGGCCGTTGGGCCCCCCGCCGGGGGCGCCCCCCCCCCGCGGCGGTTCGTGTCGTGGCGAATGCCGTGCTGTGGGTACTGACAACCGGCGATTCCTGGTCGATGTTGCCGAGCCACTATCCTTCGGCGCCGACGTGCCGGCACCGCTTCGAAGCGTGGCGTTCGAGCGGCGCTCTCGCGGAGATGTACCGGATTCTTTCAAGCACCGGACGCAAGTTTCGGTGCGGTCCGCAACTGACACTGGAACGCCGCGACGCCCTGACGCGCGGCATCGACCGTCAGACTCGGGACGCAGGTTTTCGCCGGGTGTTCTGGCGAGATCAGGCGTCGTGGCAGACATCGCGCGAGACATGGCAGTCATCCGAAACGTCGGACACATTCAGGGATATCGCGCGGCAACTCCCCAATCCCGACAATTCCGCGCATGCCGTACCCGAGCGCGTCGAATCCCGCGCGCCGGTGACACCCTTACATTCGATTCATCGAACTGCCTCACCGTGGATGGGCCTCGCGTCGAAAGGCCAAACCGAATCGGACCCGCGCGGCTACGTCATCTACATTGCCGCCGACCGGCTGGCAAACACCCGCTTCCGAGGATGGGCCGAGATCGTGCGTGACGAAAGGCGAATCGCGCGTTCCGGGCTGATCGGTCCGAGCTTCAAGAACTGCGAGACGGCACAGCAATACGCGCTCGAATGGGCGCGGCGCTGGATCGACGAGGAAAGCAGTGAGGACAGCGACGCCGCCGGACTGGACTGCGGCGTCCCGCAACAAAAAGCCCGGTCCCGGTGAGCAACGCGTCGACGCGGCGGATGCCCCGGCGCGTCTGACGAGTCAATGCACCACGCCGAAGATCGCGTTGACGCCCTCCGCCGGCGTCAGACCCACATCGAAATAGCCTTCCAGCCTCAAAGCGGTCGCATCGTCGAGTATGAAAGGCGGCCTGATGAAGCCAGTCGCAAACGCATGGTCGTACCATTCGCTCAACCACGCGCGCAATTTCGTTTCGTGCCCCGACAGTGTCCTCAGGTTGTCTGCATTCATCGATGATCTCCTTTGTCCGGCCTCGTTCAGGTCACCCGACGAGCGGCTCGAAGCTCATTCTGCACAGGTTCTTTGCCGGCGGGAAGACGTGCCAGGTACCGTCGTCGTGCCGGAAGAAGAACAGCAGGATCGGACCATCGGGACGCCTGATTTCGACGCAAACCCGGCAAGTCAGACCGTCCTGCGAACCATGCAGCGTGAGCACACGGACCGGCAGCGTGCCTGCCGTTGCCAATAATTTCTCGCGCAGTCCGCGTAGTGAGCCTTTCGTCGCATCCACATCTGCCCCCGCACCTCAGGTTCCCATTTGACAATCGTGGGACAACGGCGGGGATTCTTCAGTCAGCAGCGCCGGATTGTTGATTCGGGAAACGCTGCTTCGAGCCTCAGGATTTCCCTAACGGCTCCGTCACTCGGTTACCAGACCGTGTCTGATCGCATACCGGATCAACTCGGCGTTGTTGTTCAGGCCGAGTTTTTGCATGAGACGCATCTTATGGGTGCTGATGGTCTTGGCACTGAGCGAACACGACTCGGCAATCTCGTTGATGCTTTGACCGGCGGCCAGCATCCGCAATACCTGAAATTCACGGTCGGACAACACCTCGTGCGGTGGCGCGTCGCCGGAATGCGTTTCGAAGACCATCGCGTCGACCAGTTTCGGGTCGATGAACCGCCCGCCTGCCGCCAGTTTACGGATCGCCGCGAGCAGCACGTCGGGATCGCTGTCTTTCGTCACATAACCCGTCGCGCCGGCGCGCAACGCGCGCGACACGACCTGCGCCTCGTTGTGGATGCTGAGCACGAGAATCGGCAAAGGCGGCTGCTCGGCACGTACGCGCCGGATCAGATCGACTCCGCTGATGCCGGGCATCGTCATGTCCAGCAGCACGAGATCGAACCGCCTCGCGCGCAGCCGATCGAGCACTTCCGAACCCTGCGCGGCCTCGGCGGCGACGACGATATCCGTGGTCGTCGCGATAATCTGTTTCAGACCGCCACGCACCACGGCGTGGTCATCAGCAATCAGGACGTCGATCATTTTCTGCCCCGCCTGTAAGCGGAATGTGAATGGAGATGGCGGTGCCCATGCTCTGCGCACTGTCGATAGTCATCGCGCCGCCGATCAGGCGGGCGCGCTCCTGCATGCCGAGCAGTCCGTAGGAGTAACCCGTGCGCGCCATGTTGGGATCAAAACCGCAGCCGTCGTCACTCACGTGGAGTTCGAGCGCCGCCGCCGTGCTGGTCAGCGTCACGTCGGCCCGCGTCGCGTGCGCGTGGCGCCCGACATTGGTCAGCGAAGCCTGAACGATACGAAATACGGCTGTGGCACAAGCCTCCGGCAGCACCGGTTCGCCGCCGTTGATATGCAATTGGCAAGGAATGCCGTGGCGTCGCATGAAGTCCTCCACGAGCCACTCCAGCGCCGACACGACCCCGAAGTTCAGCGCCACCGGCCGCAAATGGTTCGCCACATTGCGGACCATCCAGATCGTCTTTTCGACGAGTTCCCGCATGTCCTCGGCTTTGCGCATGGCGTCCGGATCCTTGCCGAGGCGCATTTTCAGCAGCGAGACGTCCATCTTCAGGGCAGTCAGCAATTGGCCGAGTTCATCGTGAATCTCCATGGCGATGCGCTTGCGCTCTTCCTCGCGAATCGCTTCCATATAGGCGGACAACTCGCGCAATTGATTGCGCGATTCGAACAACTCCTGCTCGATACGCTTGCGCGACGTAATATCGCTCAGACCCACGTAGATCGCCGGCGCGTCGCCGAACGTCGCCACGCGCGCGGTCGCCATGGCCCAGAACGCCGAGCCGTTCATGCGCCGCATCTGGACTTCGCTATTGTTGAAACTGCCCTCCGTGCGCAGATGCGACACGAGCCGGTCACGGTCGCCGGGATCCACATAGAAATCGACGATGTTGGTCAGCGTGCCGATGCCCGTATCGATACCGAACAGTTCTCGCAGCGGTTCATTCGCGTACAGGATCATGCCTTCGGGCATCGACGTGATGCACAGCGGAATCGGGCTGGTTTCGACAATCGTGCGAAAACGCGCTTCGCTCGCCTGCAATTTCGCTTCCGCCCGGCGGCGCTCGTCGACCTGAGCGGAAAGCCTCGCATTCGACTCCGCGAGTTGTCGCGTACGCTGCTCGACCTGCTGCTCCAGTGCATCGCGTGCGCGCGACAATTCGGCCTCGGCCTGATGGCGCACCGCCACCTCGTTCAGGAGCTGGCGGTTCTGTACGACAAGCTGCCGGTGCATCACGCGCAAGGCGAGATGGGTCTCGATGCGTGCCATCATTTCATTGACGCGGACGGGCTTCGCCACGTAGTCGACGCCGCCAGCCGAGAAACCCTCGACCATGTCTTCCGCGCCCGTCAACGACGTCATGAAAATCACCGCGATGTCGCGCGTGCGCGCGTCCGCCTTGAGTCGCCGGCAGGTCTCGAAGCCGTCGATGCCTGGCATCTTCACATCGAGCAGGATCAGATCGGGCTGGGAAAACAGCGCACGTTCGAGTGCCTCTTCGCCGTCGAGCGCAACGAGTACCCGAAAGCCGCGGTCCGTCAAACTCTCCACGACCACGCCGAAATTCGCCGGCGTGTCGTCCGCAATGAGGATCGTCGGCCGTTCGCCGGCCTCCACGTTGGGCTCGTTCATGACTTGGGCTCGACATTCAGATGCCGCTCGACGAGATGGAGTATGGCTTTCGACTGATAGTCGCGAGCGAGCGCGCAGAGTTGCGCCGTGAACGAGCGATAACGCGAATCGCGCGCCGCCACGCTCTCGGCCCACGCGATGATTTCATGCATATCGCCGAGGCGGGCAAGATGATGCAGTTCTTCCATCTGTTGACGAGGCACGGCCGCGAGACTGATTTCGGGTGTAGCGGTGCGAACCGACGGCGCCGGCGATGCATGGGTCCATTTCAGCCCGAGCAGAGTCACGATCTGTGCAAGCAGCGCTTCGAGGTCGACCGGTTTGGACAGGAATGCGTTCACCCCCGCTTCAATGCTCATCGCCTTGTTGACTCCGGATGGGCTGGCGGACATGGCAACGATCGGAACATCGGCGAACGCGTGCAATTGGCGCAGGTTGCGTGTCAGTTCGAAGCCGTCCATTTCGGGCATCACGATGTCCGTGAGAATCAGCGCAGGTCGCTCGCGTTGCGCCTTCTCGAGCCCGTCGCGACCGTTTTCCGCCTCGACGGTATCGAAGCCAAGACGGCCTAGCAGATCCACAACGATCGCGCGATTGACCTCGACGTCATCGACGACCAACACCTTCCTGCGCGGCCCCTCATAACCCGTCACCGTGAACGGGAGCAGCGCAGGTCCCGTCGCCTTGCGCAACACCGGCGTCACGCTCGCCGCCGGCAGTTCAAACCGGAAAGTACTCCCTCGTCCGATTTCGCTTTCCACCTCGATCTCGCCACCCATCGCGCGCACGAACTCGCGGCTGATGGCCAGACCAAGGCCGGCGCCGCCTGCTCGCCGCTCGGCCGCGCCCAGTTGCTCGAACGGCTCGAAGATCGTATTCAACTGATCGTGACCAATGCCGATGCCCGTGTCGCGCACTTCGAAACGGACGCGGTTCGACTCGGACCTCGAGATATGCAAGCTGACGCAACCCGAATCGGTAAACTTCACGGCGTTGGCAAGCAGGTTGAGCATGACCTGCCGTAACCGTCGCTCATCGGCACGCACGCCGACGGGCGCATCCCCCGCGATTTCGCAGATGAAGTCGAGGCGCTTCTGCTCCGCTTTCACATCGATGATGTCGCGAATGACATCGACAAACCCTGCCAGCGGCACGTCACCGATTTCGACGCGCAGCTTGCCCGCTTCGATCCTCGCGAAATCGAGCGTGTCTTCGATCAACGTCAGCAGATGTTCGCCACTGTTGCGCATGGCCGCCACGCGTTCGCGCTGCCGCTCACTCAGCGTGGCATCGCGTTCGAGGATCTGGGCGTAGCCGAGAATGCCGTTCAGCGGCGTCCGCAGTTCATGACTCATATTCGCCAGGAATTCGCCTTTGGCCCGGTTAGCCGCTTCCGCCAGATTGCGTGCTTCGCGTTCAGCCGCCGTGTCCTGCTCGTCGCGATACGCGCAGTACAGCCGCGCGCCCATTGCATTGAATGCGGCCGCCACGCGGTCCAGTTCATCCGGATCGCGCCGTTTGCGTCGCTGAAGACTGAACGGCTGGGGCGGTTCACGAAAATCGTAATCCTCCACCGTGCGCGCGATGGCCGCGACGTGCCGCATCACAAGACGGGACAAGATGTAGACGATGAACAGCGAAACGAGAAAAGTGTTGGCGGCCTGAGTGACGAGAATCATCGCAGCGGTTCGCATCAGCTCATGGTAAAGGTCGAGCAGCGTCGCCTCGACGTACAGCTTGCCGATCTCGCGGTCCTTGCCCTGCACGTTATAGAGGAGCGGAAACTCGCGGGCAATCACGGGACCGGCTGAGCGCTGACCCGCGCTCAGGTAGGCCGATTGACCGTCTTTCCCCGCCTCGCGGATTTCCACGGCGCGAATGTCCGCGAGACGCAGAATGCCGTTCAACTCCAGTTGCAGTTGGGCGCCGTCGAGGCGCCAGAGCGCTTCCGCGAGACTGTCGCGACTGCTGCGATCAATGTCCACAAGGCGATTTTCAATCTGCTCTACGCCGCGGTAGTAGTCGCGGTAAAGCTGTAACCCGGTCAACAACACAGTGACTACGCAGCTGACGAGCAGCACCGTCACGAGAAGCCGCGACACAAGGCTACTCTTGAAGCCGCCGATCAAACTCCACCATGCATCGAACAGGTTGTGCTTCATACATCCCCGCGAGTGCTACGGTTCTTGTTTCGTCTATTCTGCACTCGTTGCCGCTGCGCGGCCCAGACCAATCGGCCGCCGCGTCGGCAGGGTGGCGATTTAATGTTTGCCTGCACCGGCCAGCCAGTCACTCTCATTTCCTGGCCTGCGCCGGCGCTCATTCCGGGTGAAACGCGCCCTGATTAATCTGACGAGAATCTACATGACGTACATGATCGGTTCGACGGACGGCGAATCGGTGATCGCCCGCGGCAGGCAGATCCGCGGATACAACAGAATCTCATCGATGCATGACGTCAGCTCGCCGAGGATCGGCCGGACGCGGCCGCCGAGGGCGTCGGGGTTCGACATCCGCAGTTCGCGCATTCCGTCCGATAGTCGCTTCACGGACGCGTATCCCCAATCCGGTAACGGCCAGCAGTGCAACAGATAGCTGAGCGGTATGACGCTTCTGCTTTCACACCAGATGTCGAACAGGCGCTCGCATGTGGTGTTGAGGAATTCAACCGCGACTTCGCGGCTTTCTGAATGACCGTTCATAACGGGTCCGCTGATATAGACGATTTCGATAAAACATCCTAGGGAGGCCTACGGAGTCACACAGTCAGGAAGCCCGGAAAAATGCACTTCCGATTTGCTGAATATGCCGTCAGGAAATCCTTAACGCCTGCGCATCGCGCATTTCAGCCGGTGTGAACACAGCATGGCTGACTTCCTGACAAAGGGATTACACGATTTGTCAGCACGGTCCGGACGTGGCACGATGAAAAACCGATCAGGCGACAATCTGCGCGGACAAGCGCCCGGTCGAGCGCGCCACTCCTGTTTCGAGAAAATATCCATTCATGCATCGCAGGCGCTTTGTACTGGCAGCGCTGAGCGCGGCGAGCGTCACGCTTCGCGCGCGTGCCGCACCTGCCGACCCTCCCGTTCACTTCGACATCGTCTATCCCCGCATTCGGCCTGCCCGCGACGTGCACGCCGCGTTTGCACTCGCGGTTCTCGATCTGGCCATGAAAACGGCCAACGCATCGTATACATTGCGCTCAGCCGACATCGAAATGGAGCGGGGTCGCGCGCTGGCGGAACTGGCCGGCACCAACAATATGATCAATCTGCACTGGACGAGCATGGAGGCGCGAGCGGAACGCGGCAGGAATGTAGTGCGGATTCCGATACATCGTGGACTGATCGGGCACCGGGTGTTCGTCATCCGAAAGGATCGCCAAGCCGATTTCGACAAGGTCGAACGCTTCTCCGATCTGAAGGCATTCATTGGTGGGCAAGGAATTGGGTGGATCGACACGGAGGTCCTGAGAGCAGCCGGCCTGAACATCCAGACCTCGACCTATGACACGCTGTTCGAGATGACCCAAGGCGGCCGGATCGACTATTTTCCACGCGGCTTAGTTGAAGCATTTACTGAGATCGATGGACGCCAGCATCAGGAGCCGGATCTCGTAGTCGAGAACAGGCTCCTGCTGAAGTATCGATCGGATTTCATTTTCTATGTCGCCTCGGGCCACGAAGCACTGGCGGAGACGATCGAAGACGGGTTCATCACTGCGTATCGCAATGGCAGCTACATGAGATTGTTCAACTCCCATCACTACGTTCAGGACGCGCTGTCGCGCGCCAAGATCGCGTCGCGGCTGACCTTCACGCTCGACAATCCCTTCCTCTCCGAACCGGACCGCAGGATTCCAGACGAGTACTGGATAAGCTGACGCAGTCCTCGGCGCGCCACGCGGTTGAAAGGGAAATGCCTGGGCCAAAATCAGGAAATCCTGACATCAAGCCGTCTGCGGCGTCGCCGTATACATGGAAAGGCGGCGCCAGTCCCGCGACGCAACTCCATTTCAAACGCAAGCGGCCCTAAGGAAAAGAAGTGAGCAAATTCGTCCACATCGTCAGGCTCGAGATCATTCATCGCGACCCACGAACGCCTGCACATGGACACTAACCGATGAAGCCGCAAACGTTCGTCCTACAGGCGCGGCTTTGCGATCGCGCCACGGCGCTCACGACGCGCATGGCCGAAGCGCATGACAAAGCGAAGGAATTGGCCCGCCGCGCGGAGGGTTGTCTCGCGGTGCTGGGTCACCTGCGGCAGGGCACGTCCGCCGCGGCAAACGTCTCTTTGGCGGATGATGCCGGACCTCTGATCGAGGCGCTATATCGGGCGGAGAGTGACTGGCAGAGTCAATTGCAGATGTTGAAGGCGCTGCTCACTGAACTCATGGATCAGAGTCAGAGTAACCGTGGCGAGATCGAGTCGCTTGCGGCGCACGCGTTTCGCTCGCAGACCACCCCTGAGGCGATTGCCGCTGCCGGGCGCGCTGTCGAAGTGCACGAGGCCCACTTTCAGGAAGTCGCCGCGCAGTTGGAAGTGGCGCGCTCATGGTTCGAACACTTCGACATGCAGATCAACGCGATTGTCGCCCGCTTGCGAAAATCGTCTTGACGATTCAACCGGGTTCTCGGCTGCTACGAAGCGTGGTCGATCGGAATGCGCACGGCGATCGATGTGCCGCTGCCCGTCGCGCTGACCACCGAGATCTCGCCGCCCAGCTTCCGCGACATATTCGGCCTGGCTCCAGGCGAAGTGGCGGCTAGCCGCGTTTGCGCCTTCGACGACATGGCATTCGTCCGCAAGTGGCTGGGGTTTACCCTCCAAAACAGCGTTAGCGCTTGCAATCTCCTCGAAATGAAGCTCAAAATGTAAGCGCTATCATTAAGATTACTGAAGCGAGATTGCCAAGAAAATCCGATGAACAGCTCAAAAGCATCTCAAAATGTAAGCGCTAACATGTACCACTGAACGACGCCTTTGCCGAGGTGGATACGCAATTTCCAGCCGCCCGGCATCGCATCGGCGCGGCTTGCTCACAGCAACCGAAGACATGAAACGGAGACAACGATCATGAGTGCAACACCGGGCCTCGAGCAGGCGCCACCGAGAATCCGCCGCGCCCAGATCGTGGCGCTCACGCTGCTGATGGTGAGCGGCATCGTCAACTATCTGGACCGCGGCACGCTCGCCGTCGCCAATCCGCTGATCCGTCATGACCTCGGGCTGTCGCTCGGACAGATGGGGCTGCTGCTGTCCGCGTTCTCGTGGAGCTACGCGCTCTTCCAGTTGCCGGTAGGCGGCCTCGTCGACCGGATCGGACCGCGCAAGTTGCTGGGCATCGGCCTGATCGTCTGGTCGCTCGCGCAGGCGGCGGGCGGATTCGTCTCGACCTTCGGCTGGTTCATCCTCGCGCGGATCGTGCTGGGCATCGGCGAGGCGCCGCAGTTTCCGTCGGCGGCCCGTGTGGTCAGCAACTGGTTTCCGCTGCGCGCGCGCGGCAAGCCGACCGGCATTTTCAACTCGGCGTCGCCACTCGGCACGGCGCTCGCGCCACTCTGCCTGTCGGTTCTCGTCGTGCAGTTTCACTGGCGCTGGGCATTCATCGTGACGGGCGTGGTCGGCCTCGTCGTGGCGCTGGTGTGGCTCGCGGTGTACCGCGACCCCGTCAAGGCCACCATGACCGAAGCCGAGCGGCACTATCTCGAAGGCGACGAAGCCGACCGCAAGCCGGCGCCCACGGTCACCTTCGCCGAATGGCGCTCGCTGTTTTCGCACGGCACGACGTGGGGCATGCTGATCGGCTTCTTCGGCTCGGTCTATTTGAACTGGGTGTACCTCACGTGGCTGCCCGGCTATCTGACGATGGAACGCCACATGAGCCTGATGCATACGGGCGTCGCGGCATCGATTCCGTTCTTCTGCGGTTTCCTGGGCTCGCTGACGGCCGGCTGGTTTTCCGATCTCATCACGAGCCGCAGCACGAGCCCGGTCGCGAGCCGCCGCAATGCGGTGGTGATCGCGATGCTCGGCATGGTCGCCTTCACGATTCCCGCGGCGCTCGTCGAGAGCAACACGATCGCGATCGTGTGCATCTCGGTGGTGATCTTTCTGGCGAATGCCGCTTCCGCCAGTTCATGGGCGCTCGCTACCGCCGCCGCGCCGCCGAACCGCGTGGGCTCGCTCGGCGCTATCCAGAACTTCGGCGGTTTTCTGGGCGGCGCCCTCGCCCCGATCCTGACGGGCTACATCGCGCAGAGCTGGTCGTTCGTCCCGGCGCTGCTGACGGCCGCCGGCATCGCGTTCATTGGCGCGATGAGCTACCTCCTGCTGGTGCGCAAGCCGATCGAAGACCCGTCCGCGCCAACCGAACCCGTGCGAGCGCCAGCGTGAACGCGCGCGCCGCCCCGACTCAACGAACCCTCTCCGGGAGATCACGAGCATGACCACTTCCAAACAAGCCGCCACGTCGATCGAAGGCATCGTCCCCGTAATGCTGACGCCGTTCGACGAGGCCGGCGCAATCGACTACGCCGGACTCGAACGCCTGATCGAGTGGTATATCGCGCATGGATCGGACGCGCTCTTTGCCGTCGCGCAGTCGAGTGAAATGCAGTTCCTGACGCTCGCCGAGCGTGGCGCGCTGGGACGCTTCGTCGTCGACAAGGTGGCGGGCCGCATTCCGGTCGTCGTCTCCGGCCATATCAGCGACGACCCCGAGGCGCAGGCCGAAGAACTCAACGTGGCCGCGGCCACGGGCGCGCAAGGCATCGTGCTGGTGACGAACCGGCTCGACCCGAAGCAGCAGGGCACGGAGACGTTCGCGGCGAATCTCAAACGACTCCTCGCGCGCCTGCCGTCCGACATTCCGCTCGGTTTGTACGAATGCCCCGCGCCCTACCGCCGCCTTCTCTCCGACGACGAATTGAAGCTGTGTATCGACACCGGCCGCTTCATCATGCTGAAGGACGTAAGCTGCGATCTCGCCACGGTCAAACGGCGCGTCGCGCTCGCCGACGGTTCGCCGCTGAAAATCCTCAACGCCAACGCGGCCATTGCGTGGGACGCGATGAAGGCGGGTTCCGCCGGCTTCAACGGCGTGTTCACGAACTTCCACCCGGATCTGTACAACTGGCTGCGCAACGATGCGGCGCAAGACCCGGCTCTCGCAGAGGAACTCGCCACGTTCCTCGTGCTCGCCGCCGTCTCCGAATCGCTCGGCTATCCGGCGCTCGCGAAGATTTACCATCAACGGATCGGCACATTCAGTTCGATTCGCTGCCGCGTGATCGACTACGACGTGCGTGAACGCTTCTGGGCGCTCGACGCGGTGCTCGACAAGATCGTCGCCGGCACTGAGCATTTTCGTGGCCGTATCGCGGCACTCGGCGCAAGCCGCTCCGTTCGCTAGCGTTTGCCGGGAGGATTTCCGGATCACAGGAACGTCCGCTGAAACTGTCACGCGCGCTCACGCTTCCCGCGCGCGCAGGCGGCGGTAAGATGGCGGGCGTTGCCCGATTCATTCTGCGCTTTCCAACCTGATGCCTGACTCCCTCGACCCGCCGGCCGCCGCCCGCACCCAGACGAACCGCGCTCGCCGCAGCACGGGCCGCAGCGTGCTTTCCGATGTCGCCAAGCTCGCGGGTGTCTCGACGGCGACCGTATCACGGGTCTACAACGAGCCGGACAAGGTCTCCGCGAACGTGCGTGAGCGCGTCGAGCATGCCGCGCTCACACTCAACTGGTTTCCGAATGCGGCGGGCCGCGCCCTCGCCTCCACGCGCAGCCACATTGCCGGCATCATCATTCCGACACTGGATGATCGCGTGTTCGCTTCACAGGTGAGCGGGATGCAGGCGGCGTTCGCGGCACGCGGCATCACACTGGTGCTCGGCTGTTCGAACTACGATCCCGCGCAGGCGCTCACGCAGGTGCGCGCGATGCTGGCGCGCGGCGTGGAAGCGATGGCAGTGGTGGGCGAAGCTCATCCGCCCGAACTGTTCGATGCGTTGCGGCTCTACCGCGTACCGTATGCCGTCACGTATGCGTATCGCAAGGACAGTCCGCACACCTGCATCGGCTTCGACAATCACGCGGCCTATGCGGAGATCACCGAACATCTGATCGGCCTCGGGCATCGCTCGTTCGCGGTCTGCATCCAGCCGACGCGCGATAACGACCGCGTGCAGGCACGCGTCGCGGGCATCCGCGCGACGCTCGAACGGCACGGCCTCGCCGTGCGGCCTGAGCATATGTTCGAAGGCGAATCGACCATGGGATTCGGGCGGCGCAGCCTGCGCACGATCTGGCAGGCGCCGGGCGAGCGTCCCACCGCGATCATCTGCGGCAACGACCATATCGCGCTGGGCGTGCTGCGCGAAGCGGAAGAACTGGGCATCGCGATTCCCGGCGAATTGTCCGTCACCGGCTTCGACGATCTGGAGATGGCGCAGGAGATTCGCCCCGCGCTGACCACGATGCGCGTCGACACCTACGAAATCGGGCGGCTCGCCGCGCAATATCTGCTCGACACACTCGACGGCAAACGTCCGCAGCACGGACACGAGGTGCATGCCCTCTTCCAACTCAGGCACTCGACGGGACCGGCCGCGAGATAGTCCCGCGGCGGCGCTTTATCGACGGATTACAGCGTGGTGGTCACGCCGCCATGCATGTAGAGAATGTTGCCATTGACGAAGTTCGAAGCGTTGCTCGTTAGGAAGACCGCGGCACCGACGAGATCTTCCACATCGCCCCAACGCCGCGACGGCGTGTGTCCAATCAGCCACTTGCTGAAGGTCTCGTCCTTGACGAGCGTCTCGGTCAATTCGGTCTTGAAGTAGCCCGGCCCGAGACCATTGACCTGGATGCCGTGCTGGCCCCAGTCGATCGCCATGCCCTTCGTCAGCATCTTCACGGCACCCTTGCTCGCGGTGTAAGCGGCAATGTTGGGACGGCCCAACTCGCTTTGCACCGAACAGATGTTGATGATCTTGCCGCGTTGCCGCTCGATCATATGCCGCGCCACCGCTTGTCCGACGAGGAACACGCTGTCGACGTTGGTCTTCATCAGTTCCTGCCTTTGGTCATGGGAGAACTATTCGAGCGCGCCGGCGGCTGCGCTCAACCATTGCATGACCTCTCGCAGGTTGCGAGCGCTGTCTTGCGACGCGGAAAGTGTTCGCGGTAATGCCGCTTCAATGGGCAACACGAGGGCACTCCGACGCCCGTCAATCGCTCAGCGCGTCCCCATGATCGCCACGCGCTTTGGCCAAAGCGAAATAGGTCTGTAAGGCAGGCGCCGAGTCGTCGCTCAACGAGCAGATTCGCGCCAGCCAATCGGCCTCGGCGGGCCATTCGCCTTCCACCACGCGCGGATAGATCTGCCGCACGAACTGATGCAGCGCCTTCGCGCCGATATTGCCGCTGATGCCAAGAAGGACGTGTAAGGCTCCGTGCGTCGATTCGAGATCGCGGGCCGCCACGCTGGCGGCGAGTTGCGCCACGGTCGAGCGAATCTGCTCGATGCCGTTGAGAAACGTCTGGTCCAGCAAATCGAGCGCCACCAGTTCTTCTAGGTGTTTCTCGTCGAGCAGGGGGCCTTCCTTGATCGGCGCAGGCCTGCCCGCTTGCACGGCGGGCCTTTGTACCGGCTCGGCTTTGATCGGCGCATGCGACGCACGTTGCTGGGCAAACTGTCTTGCGAGGGAAGCATAGAGAGCGCCGATCTGCACCGGCTTGATCATGACCTCGTTCATGCCCGCAGCGAGACAGGCCTGCACGGCTTTCATATCGGATTGCCCGGTCAATGCAATGACGGGGACCTGGGCATATGAATCAGCACGAGCGCGAATCGAAGCAGTCGTTTCCACGCCGCCCATTCCCGGCATGTTCATGTCCATCACGATGGCATCGATGGGGCCCTTCTCCTCCAACCTCGCCAGCACGTCCGGCCCATGCTCGGCCTCGACGACGCGTGCACCGCATCGCTCCAGATAACCCTTGGCAATCCGCCTGCTGTAGGTGTCGTCGTCCGCCACCAGAATCGTTTTGCCGGCAAACCCGTCGAATGGATGGCTGTGAACATGCCGATTGCCGCTTTCGAAGAGCGTCTGAAGCGCGGTGATCAGTTCCACCGCGCTGGCGGATTTGCTGATCATGTCGTCCATGCCGGCGCGGCGGGCGAGCACACGCGTCACATTGGCCGGCTCCGCCGTATAGGCGGCGATCAGCACGTTCCAGTTCGGGTCTTGATGATCGGCGCGGATCTTCTCGGCGGTGGTGTAGCCGTCCATGACCGGCATATTGATGTCCATCAGCACGAGGTCGTACGGCGCCGACAGCCGAAGCGCGCTCAACGCCACCTCGCCGTTTTCCGCTTCGCTCACGTCCGCACCCACCTTCGACAACGCACGGCGGCTTCGCGCCCGCTGGGTGGCATCGTCGTCCACGACGAGAACGCGTTTGCCGGTGAAAAACGGCGTGGCACGCTCGAAAATCTTCTGCTCATGCTCTCCAACTTCTCTGCTGGAGACGACGGGGAATTGCAGCGTGAACTGAGTAAATTTCCCGACTTCCGAGCGGCAGGCAATCGTGCCGCCGAAGGCGCGCATCGCGCGCTGGCAATAGGCAAGGCCGAGCCCCGTACCCGCCGAATTGCCCGCGGTACGGAAAGGCTCGAACAGATGCGGCAGGAGGTCGGGCGCAATGCCGGGGCCGGTGTCATGAACCAGCACCGTTTGGCGGTCGACTGTAAGCGTAAGCGTCGCCAAAGGATGCGTGGCAATGTGATGGAGTGCGTTCTTGATCAGATTGAATAGCGTGAACAGATAGACGGTTTCGTCGACCTTGAAGATGAAATCTTCCAGCACCGCGAGTCGGACTTTGGCGCGCTCCTTCTGATCGCCGAAGCCGTATTCGTCCAGCGCTTTACGCGTGGTGGCCGCCGCGCTCAGATAGGTGAAGTGATCCGAGCGGATGGGTTTCGCACTGACTTCGTCCAGCGTCATGGCAATAATGCGCAGGCCCCGATCAATCGACAATTGGCCGTGGGCGAGATGTCGATAGAGCAACGCCGCCCTGTCATGCGACAAAGCCGGCGACGGGTTGGCCTCCGTCACCGCGGGCAGCGCCTCTTCCATGCGATCCAGTACGTGCCTCAGTTGGCTGAGAGGATTGCGCATTTCATGAGCGATTGAGCCGGCGAGCGCGCGAAACGCGACATTTTTTGCCTGCGCGACGATGCCCTTCAGGTTGCTGTAACTGAACGTAAGGCCGGCGAAAATGCCGAATGTAAAAACTGGCAGATACGTGTAGAGAAATAGCTGCCCATCCACGTGGAGGGATTGCGGAATCACGATCCTGGCACACAGGACGGCAAGGCCAATACCCAGAATCAGATTGAGTGCTAATGCAACGAAAGACGGAAATATGGCGATCAGGAAAAACACCATGCCCAGCTCGGCCATTGACCAGAGCATCGAATAGTGACCGGCAATCAGGTAATAAGTGAAAAAGAACGGTAGCGTATAGGCTACCGTTACGAAGTAATACCACGGCAGGAAGCGCACGGCCGAAGCGGGCCAGAAACGGCGCAAAAGCAGCAGCGCACAGGCGGCTGTGCCGAAAGCGCGCATTTGCAGGCTTTCGTTGGGTTGAGGATCGATGTACGTCCACCACAGCCAGTACAGCGGATGTCCGATCGTACCGATTACGCCAACAGCCAACACGCTATAGTCCGACACCTTGGCCGAGTCGTAAACCACTCGGTTGAGGTAACGGATGCTCCCTGAAATGGCTCTCATGTCGTGCTTTATGTTTATCTATCCAGCCTCAGAATTTGAAGCTGCTGACGTTGAATGACATGCCGGCACTGCCGACCCAGCACAGCACCCGGTCGCCTCTCTTCAACTGCCCGTCGTCCTTTGCCAGTGAAATCGCAGCCGGGATCGAAGCCGACACGAGGTTTCCGGTTTCCGGATAGATGTGATACATCTTGTCGTCGATTCCGACCTTGGCGCCATAACCCTGCCATGCCGCCTTGGAGGATGCGTGGGTGAAGACGATGTCGATGTCTTTCTTCGGAACAGGCAGTTTAGTCAATACCGCGGACAGTTCGTCCGAATTCTTGTGAAGCTCATGGCCGAATGATGTGAAACGCATGTCGCCGTTTTTCCCGATCCGCTCGGTCGGGTGGCAATACCCTTCGTAGCCGGGAATCGGGATGGTGCACAGGTCCGACACTTCCGGCTTCGCGCGGAAAGCGAAGCTGAAGTTATCCGGCTCTTTTGCGACGAGCAAGGTAGCGGTCGCCGCCTCGCCTATCGTGAACGACGGCAAGGTGTATTCAATCTGAGCCTGGTTCTTCAACGCAAAATTCCCCGGATAGAGTGGACCGCCTGCAAGCATATTGAACTCGGCATTCACAATCATAGCGTTTCTGTACTGGCCCGACTTGAAAAGGCTGTCGATAATCGCCATGGCTCGGGTCCAGCTCATGCAGGCGTCGACCACATCGAAACATTCCGCATTGACGAAGCCAAGCGTGCTGGCCATCATGTGGCTGTTGCCGGGTTCGAGGAACCCTCTTCCAATGCCGACATAAATAAACAGCTCGATATGTTCCGGCTTCAGATACGTTTCCGATAGCGCTTTGCGCGTCGCCATCGCGACATGATCGATAGGCGACTCATGGCTTTCACACCAGCGCCGGTTGACCAGTCCGCTTCTGTCGAGCAACGTCTTGATGGTGCGCATCCCCCTGTCAATGTCGCCCTCGTACTCTTTGGAATGGAATCGAATCATATCGATCACTTCCTCGTTCGTAACGATCCTGGAGGGCAAGCTGACTGCTACGTTTTTAATAAGCATAAAGAATCCATGAAAAAAATTAACGCGGTGGGTAGAAGTACGTTTTGCGCCTATGGCGGCGAGTATCTGGGACGCCAGATACCCGGCCTCGCGGCGCTGGTACATTAACGCGTCCACCGCAATTCATGAAAAAAGTCCCGCTTTGGCATGTTGCCAATGGGGTTGGGGATGTTGGGGTGGCGGGAAGGGCCGGCGCGCCGGTGGTGGCGTTGGAGGGTAGTTCCGGCGGGAATCAGGGTGTACCGGTATTCGCGGAACGCAGCGATTGGCGGCCCCGCGAATCGGTCGTCCGGCCCGGTCTCCGACAATGGACCGGCATCCGCCTTCATCCCGCGGACGCGGCGCAGGCGCTTCCGGGAGCGACAACCCGGTCTGCGGCGCCGCGCAGGAACGCGAGAAACTCAGCGGCGGGCAACGGCCGGCTCAACAGGAAACCCTGCATCTGATCGCAGGCAAGTTCGCTGAGCGTGCGGAACTGCGACTCCGTCTCGACGCCTTCCGCCACGACCTCGATCTGCAAGGCGCGCGCGAGCGTCACGACGGCGGACAGCAAAGCGCTGCCGCGGTGACCGGCGGAGTCGAGGTCGCGCATGAACGAGCCGTCGATCTTGATCTGGTCGAACCTGAACCGCTGTAGATAGCCGAGGCTCGAATATCCCGTGCCGAAGTCGTCGATGGCCACGGTATAGCCGCGCGCTTGCAGCGCTTCGATCGTCCGGCTCGTTTTCTCGATGCTCTGCATCGCCGTGGTTTCCGTGATCTCGAACATCACGCGACAAGGATCGACGCCGGCAACGTCGAGTAGCGCGTCGATACGCGCCACCAGGTCCGGCACGTTGAACTGGATCGGCGAAAGATTTACCGCCACGGCAATCGCAGGCAGCCCTTGCGCATCCCACAGCGCGATGTTGCGGCAGACCTCACGCAGCACCCAGTCGCCGATCTCGACGATGAGACCCGAGCGTTCCGCGAGCGGGATGAATTCGAGCGGAGCAATTTCGCCGAGCTCCGGATGACGCCAGCGGATCAGCGCCTCGACGCCCGTCACCGATTGGGAGGCAACGCTGAACTTCGGCTGGAACGACACGCTGAGCTCGCCGTCGCTCAACGCGCGATTCAGATCGCGTTGCAGGATCAGCGACTTGAGCGCGGTGTGGTTCATCTGCGGCTCGAACACGCGGAACGTGTTGCGTCCGCTTTGCTTGGCAGCGTACATCGCGGCGTCCGCGCTATGGAGCAGCTCGTCGGCATTGCCGCCGTCGCAAGGATAGAACGCGATGCCGATGCTCGCGCTCACGCGCAGCGGCAGTCCGTCGACGACGATCTCCTGGGCGAGCCGCCGCAGCACGCCATTGGCGACTGCCGCCGCGGACGACGCATCGGCCACGTTCTCCACCACGATCACGAATTCATCTCCGCCGAGCCGCGCGACCATGTCGGTATGGCGCAAGTCCTGACGCAGACGCTCGGCGCACACCTGGAGCAAGTCGTCGCCGACGCCGTGGCCGAGTGAATCGTTGATCGACTTGAAGCCGTCGAGGTCGATGAAGAGCACGGCGAACCTTGATTCTCTGCGCGCGCATTCGGCGACCGCCTGCGCAATGCGCAAGGCGAGTTGCTGACGGTTGGGGAGGTTCGTCAGCGCATCGTGCGTGCCGAGATAGTGCAGTTGCCGGTTCGCGCGCTTCAGAGAAAGTGAGAGGCTGCTCGTATGGAAACCGAACAATGCGAGCGTGCCGACCAGCACGGTGAACGACGTCGCCGTGACGACGAGCGCCAGCCAGTTCGCGTCGAACTTCTCACCGGAGAGACACAGGCTGCCGGCGGCGAAATTGGCCGCGCTCATGCCGAAATAGTGCATGCCGGTAATCGCGATGGCCATGATGAAGGCCGCGCCTAGCCGCTTGACGACGAGGTTCCCGGCGTCCGATGCACGCAGCGTGAAGGCGAGCCAGAGCGCCGCTATCGACGCGGCGATCGCCACGCCCACGGAAAGCGCGACTTTCCAGATCGTGTATTCGATTCCCGGCGACATCTGCATTGCGTACATGCCGGTAAAGTGCATCCCCGCCACGCCGAAGCCCATGATCGTCCCCGCGATGCAGAGGCCCCTGTGCGACAGCGTGCCACGGCTCGCGGTGGCGAGCGCGATCAACGACACGCTGATCGCGAGGAACAGCGACGCCGCGGTAATGAAAAAATCGTAGCCAATCGGAATCGGCAGCGAGAACGCGAGCATGCCGATGAAATGCATCGACCAGATGCCGACGCCCATCGACACCGCGCCGCCGACGAGCCATAGCGGCCGCCGTTTCGCGCTCGCGAGCGCGTTCAGGCCACCGGACAGCTCCACCGCCGTGTAGGACGCGAGGAATGCGACCACCAGCGACAGGCAGACCAGTAAGGGATTGTAGACACCAGTCATCGGCCCTCTCTCTTTTTCGTATCAGTCTTATGCGACTGTTTTTTTGCATCCGGGGCTTGGCTTCCGCGAGCCGCGCCGCGTTAGTGCGGCGGCGCGTAGTCCCCTCTGCTCTAACGGCAGAGTGGGGGATAACTTTATGCTTTTGTGGGGGGATGTTGCGTCGGGCGGGCCCCGTCTACGTCAACTGCGACTGGACCACGGGTTCGAACGGCCGGTCATATTCTCCTTCGCGCCCGTAATTTGCACCGGCCCGCTATTTTCACGTCCTGTTCAGTCAACAACTTGATCCAATCCGCCGCCTGAGTCCGCTGCCGCCCTCGGGCGATTAAACTCAAAGCCGGTCTTTCGAGGGGGCTTCTCTCAAGCAAACCCCACCCCTCGATCTTACAACCTGCCGCTCCCTCGGGCGGCAGGTTCTTTTTCGTCGATACTCCCATTCTCTCGCCAGTTGCAGGGCAACCGCACATCAGCCCGTATGTATCAGAGTCTTTGATTGCCACTTTCGATACCAATATTCCCTCGTCGTAGCTAACCGGCAATTGACCAGACCGCGGTATTTGTTGGGAAGAACTGCCAAAAGCATGGCCGCATCCGCCACGCCATGAGGTGTTTTGGACCTGAGCCAATTACCCATCAAGTCAAATGACCATGCCATATGAAACGGTCATTCCCGCCTTCGTCTTTATAGACAAGGCTTCCCATCTTTTCGCAGCGCCCCTCGAATCGCATCGATGTGATCGCAACCCCCTTCGAGGCTACCCGATGGCATCAAGCGAAATCGCCCGCAGTTGTGCGAGACTTCTAGCGAATAGAACTGCTGATCCACACGAGCGGGGCGCACATGGATGAGAAAGTAACTTACGTGTATGAGTACACCGGTGGCTTTGGTACATACCGTACTACCGGTACACGGGCAGCACACCAACTTCCCCTTGTCGGCGACAACGTAACAATGAAGGTCGACGAACTGGGATTCGATGGCGTTCTGCGAGTGAAGTCACGGCTCTTCGATTACGATAAAACAGGCTCACTAACCGTCATTCTGGGTCTGTCTCACACGGTTGCTTAGGATCGCTCGTGAGTTCGCAGCGGGAAGAGTCAACTTATTGATGCACGCAGCCTGAATCCAATACATGTGTACCGGCTCACCACACAGCAGGCACTAAAAGAGGAGTGTCCGCAATCCCGGGACATGACCGCCTTGTTCCAGAACGCTTCACTTTTATGAAAGAGTCACTGATGGAAGACATTCAACAGCTGCGGATGCAACTTCTCGCGTACCAGACGCTAATCGCAGCGCTGCTCGCCAAGACATCTCCCACAATCAACGAACTGGAGCGTATGCGACGTGCAATCCGACGCAGCGCCACGTTCCATCCGATGGACGAACAGAGTCGCGATTCGGCGGGCGAGTACGCTGCAGCGATTGAAGACGTATTTCTGTCTGCGTCGCTGGTCATTCAGGACCTTAGAGAACCACCGGCTGTGTCTTAGTGAGCGGCGTCCGCGGGCCGAGGTCTTGCAGAGAGTCTGCTGACCATCGCCGTGGTTGAGAGATGTCCGCTCCGGCGGACAAAAAATCGCGCGCCGCATTCGAGGAAACCATGCAGCTACCGAGCGTTGATAATTTTGTCAAAGACCAGCAACACGGCATCACGTACAACATTTGCGCCTATCGAAAACTTTCCTGGGACGAGATGATGCGCGCCGTGCAAGTCTTTAATCAACAACAAGGAGGACGCCCACCCAGGCAAGGAGCGGTCGTCAAAATTTTTTCAGTGATGGGACTCAACGATGGGTAGTCGCGCGATTTCGCCGCCCCGCTATGGGGCCAACCGCGTGTCCGAATGGCAAAACGTCTCGTCGGTATCTTGTGCGTTCTAATTTGAAGCGAAAATAGCGGCTCACTGTGCAAGTGATCCGCCAATCGGAAAACGGTGAACCGGAACGAACATTTTCGTCTCCTTTATCGAACCGTCTTATGTCACTGCTCAGTCCACCGCGGAATGTCCAGCCACAACCCGCGCTTTGCGTCTAATTCAGGATTGAAAGCAGATCGGCAATGCTCACATTGGGTAATTGCTTGGCGATCATGTCCCAGAAGATCACATCGTGCATCGCGCTCGCATCTTCGGCCGTTCTCCACTGCCGCGCGCCGACGATGCTATCGGCGGTTTCGCTGGCGGCATCAACGATTGTCTTAATGTGTTGTTTGTGCATGAACGGGTTATCGGCTGCGCGGCCGACTTATTTAGGCCCTCGCGCAATCGTTTGCTTAATGTATGACTGAGCTTGACACAATCCCGCTTGAATCTGACGGCCGCAACCAGCCCCGTGCGGCGAACGCACCGCGTGGCGCGTCTACATGATACGGGTGTCATCCTTCAAAAATGACTCTGGAAAGCCCTACCCCGAATATTTCCGGATCAATTGGAGTCAGACAATCGCTGCGCAACACCAAATCGAAATCAGGATGAGGCCGTGTGCCGACGGCCGGTGCGATTCTATCAATCCCGGCTCGACCTTCCTCCGAGCGGCGGCTATCGGAAACATTCTGTCCGAAGAGGCACCACCGTTTCGACCGCGCTTGACGAATTGCTACCGGCCAGAGGTTTCCTCGCGTCAATGGCGTTCTGCGCACCGGTCTCAACCGAGGATGAAGAATGCAAACCTCGTCCAATTCAGAATCGTTACGCCATGACAACGCTTTTTCCGCAGGCCTGGTGACGCGCGTCGAAGCCGCAGACAAAGACAGATTCCTCATTCTGTTATTGCGTGAGGCGGGATTCGGAATTACAGCGAGATAGAATACTTACCGGGCATTACCCAAGCGCGCGCGCTGCACGGGTACCAACATCTCGAATAGGGCTTTGTCTCGTGTCTGGTATAAATCATTTTTGAAGATTCCCTATACATTCCGTCTCAGTCTATCCAGGATATCGTCTCGACGTATTCGAATTTTTTTCCGTTTAAACGCGTGCCCCAACTCGGTGCTCCCATACCCACTCAATGTCTCCACTGCCAATGTCTTGACTAATTCAGCCTATAATAATGGCGCCTGTATCATTTGCATAACAGGCCTCGACAAAAGAATTACAGGGTCTTGAGAGAGGCTTTACAGGCCACAACATTCCGGGGTAAAGAACCAATGGGGCTGGTACATATTCCGCCGCTCAGCTCGCGGCAAAGTGCGGTGCCGGCGCAAGTGAACGCGACGACTCACGTCGACATAGTGCTGTTCAATGGCTTTGCGCTGCCTAAGGTCGCAGCGCTCATCGAAATATTCCATAAGGCGAACGCGCTCGCCGCGTCGCAACGATCGGGCCGCGCGCGCTACGACGTCTCGCTGCTTTCGGCTGCGGGTGGCCGCATTGCGAGCTCGTCGTCGGTGTTCGTCTGGACAGACAGCGTCGATTCACACAAAGGCACGAGCGACACGCATCTGATGTTCATCGCAGGCGGCGCGGGCGCGCAAGAGGCACGCTGCGATGAGCGCCTGCGCAATTGGCTACGCCACAGGCATCCGTTCAGCGAAATCGTTCACCCAATCGCTGAGGGCCGGCTGCTTCTGGAAGCGGCTGGGCTTCCAAGCCGCTATTGCCCGCTGCTGCGCAGCGGCTCCGAAGCGTGCGACCGAGGTCCGGCACGGTCGCAAGGCGACACGCCCGCGGCCGTGCGCACGGCACTGCACATCGTTGAAGAAGACCTCGGGCCTGAACTGGCGCGTCAGGTTGCCGAGTCCGTCGCGCCGCCGCATAAGACTCCTTTCAGCTCTTCCGTCGCCCGCAGCGGGGCGCCGCAGGTTAGCGAGAAGATCATGGCATCGGCCCGGTGGCTGGAGGCAAACGTCGATCGTCCCATCTCAATCGACGACGCGGCGCGTCTCGCAGCCATGAGCGAGCGCAACTTCTTGCGGCGCTTCAAGAACGAGATCGGTATGACGCCCTCCGACTATCTGCTTCGCGCGCGTCTGAACCTGAGTTGTCAGATGCTCATTGAATCGCGTTTGCCCATCGACAAAATCGCACGGCGCTGCGGAATTGGCAGCGGCGGTCAGTTGGCTAAGCTTTTCAGAAAGTATCTGGCGACCACACCCACCGATTACCGGCTGAGCAAAGAAGCCTCTCCGAGTAGCCTGAGCTGAGCCCGCAGCGTGGCGCTCCCCTGAAAGCGAATACCTGCGCACGGTGGTCCGCCTTGCGGAGAAGCGGCCGAGCTCATTCCCGGCTGCTTCCACCGACGCCCGCCGCTTCTGTTTCGATTGCCGATAGCCCTGCGACGTGCAGTGCCCTCAGCCAGCCACCAGGCAATCCGATGCATCGATACGGCCGGCACAAGCGATACGGATCGACACCCGTCATGGGAGCGCACCCGACAAATTACACCCAAAATAGTCAGCAATTGATGCCAATGTTTTCGGGTCTATTTTTTCCTTTCGGGTCTCAGTGGCGAACTGCAATTAGCGCAATAGCGAGCATTAATTCACCACTGCTTTTCACATCGCGAACTTTTCACATAGAAAAAAGAGCTGCCTGAACCTGCTATAGCGACCGAAATGATGCAATGCGTATAACTCGGTTAAGCACCCACACTCGCGACACGACCGTGATATATCGTCATTTCGCCATGATTTGACCGTATTTGAGTCAGCTGGCAATGAGGCTCCAGACGCGGACTATCGCGACACGGCGCCCTCTTTCGCACCGATACCACGCGCCAAATATTCAATTGCCGGATATGAAGCCAATATGAATTTCTTGGCGTTCGTCAGCGGCAAATCGATGCATTTCGTGTCAAAAAATTACCAGCCTGGATGTTCTTGATCAAATCCGCCAAGAGCATGGTTGAATCGGACGCCCCTGTCTGATCGGAGCACCCCCGCGAATATGATGCGCTGCAGAAAACTCATTTTCGCTAATAGTGCCGGGGGCCAGCGGTATGGAATGTGCGACTGATATAACGAGGAAAACAATTCATCTCATGATGGGCGGGAGCGTGGGGTTGGCGCGCCGCCGCAGACAGGTTGTGATTCTCCTGTTCGAAGGTTTTTCGCTCATTCATATGGGGCGCCTGGCGGAGACATTCAGTCTCGCCAACCGTTTGCGTCATCCAGACAACGCGCTACACAACTACTACGACCTGCGTCTCGTGTCCGCCAGCGGCGGAGCCATACGCTCGTCCTCGGGCGTGCTGATCTGGACCGACGCGGTCGACTCCCACTACGCGAAAGATGTTCATGCGCTGTTTGCGCTCGGAGCCGTGAGCGCACCCGTCGAAAGCGACGAACGGCTGATCTCGTGGTTACGTCACGCCTATCCGCATGCGGAGGTGGTGCAGGGGATCGGCGGAGGTAATGGCGTTCTCGAAATGGCTCGACTCGAACCCAAGGATGTTGCAGTGACTGAGATGGCAGGTGGTGCGATGACCGCAAGCGCGCTGTCCGCAACCAGAACCGCCGGCATCGACGCCGACGCTAGTGTCGCGCTAACCAGCGCGTTGTCCGTCGTCAAACGTGATTGTGGCTACGAGACGGCCAGCCAGGTCGCGCACGACCTGCTGCCCGTCACGCCGAAACAGTTCACCCACTCGGTATTCAATTCCCGCGAGGCGCGCGCCAGTGACCTGATTCGCACGTCAGCGTATCAGTTGCGCGTCAGCAGCGAGAGCCGTATATCGATTGCGGATGCCGCTCAGGCTGTGGCAATGAGCGAACGCAATTTCCTGCGCCGCTTCAAACAGGAGATCGGCGTGACGCCGACAGAGTTCGTCCTGCGGGTCCGCCTCGAAAAAGCCTGCCACATGCTGGTCGATACCGACCTGCCCGCCGACAAGATCGCCCGTCGTACGGGTCTGGGTAGTGGCGACCGACTTGCCAAACTGTTCCGCCAGCACCTGCAGATGTCACCGACAGAGTATCGGACCAATGAGCGCAACCGGTTGGCTGATAACGGGTCGTCCGAACCGCCCACCGTCAAGCGGGTACGCCGCCCCGTTTCGTAGAAGCGAGCGATAGCTGGCTGCTTCCTCAACCGGCTCCACGGAGATTCTCATGAAACAAGCTGTCGCACGCCTGATCGATAGCGGGTGCATTGCGCTCGCGGCTGTCATCGCAGCCCATATCGCTCCTGCGCAGGGCCACGAAAGCGGCCCACTTCAGTTGCTGTTCGCAATCGTTATCCTGATGTCGTCAGCGGCTCTTTTGCCGATTGTTCGCGTTTACGCCGTATCGCCCATGCGCTCGTTGTATCGCCTCGGGACCCGAGTTCTGCCGGCATGGCTGGCCCTGCAGTTCGCCGGCTTGCTGCTCCTGCTGTCCATTCAGCACCAGGATGAGACGCTGGTGTCCTGGATCGCATGGTGGACCTGCATAGGCGTCGTACTGCTCGCGGCATGGCGAGTGATCGCCTCCACGATGCGTTCCTCCCCGCGTGTTGTCGGGTTGCGCGCCCGTAACATTGTCGTCGTGGGCAACGGCGAATACCTCAAGCTGATCGTTGCGAAGGTCGACTCCAGCAATCACCCGGATTTCCGTGTCGCGGAAGTTGTCGAGTTGCACGACGCCGGCGACCGACCCGGCTCCGCCATGGGCGAGCACGGCCAGACCAAACTGGCCCGTCTCGCAGGGCTAGCGGAGTCCGGCGGCATTCACGAGGTATGGCTCGCGTTACCGCTGTCGGCCCACGCCGCGGCGGCCCATTGCATCGAAGCGCTCAAGAACACGCTGGTGGAAATTCGGCTGATGCCGGACTTCATGCCGCTCGGACTGTACGCCGGCGTCGCGTCGCTCGACACGCTCGACATCCCCTCGCTCAGTCTTTCTCCGTCGGCCATTTCTGATGAGGCGATGACCGGCAAGGAGATCTTCGACAGGGCCTTTGCACTGGTTGCGCTGATCGGGCTTGCACCGTTATTCGTGGCGATCGCGATCGCCATCAAGCTCTCGTCGCCGGGCCCGGTTTTCTTCCGGCAACGCCGCAAGGGCCTGAAGGGACGGCCGTTTTCAATCTACAAGTTTCGTTCGATGCGAGTTCATGCGCAAGAGCGTGGCGTAGTGCGTCAGGCGACACGCAACGATAACCGTATCACGCCCGTAGGGCGCTTCCTGCGCCGTACGAGTCTCGACGAGATTCCGCAGTTCATCAATGTCCTGCGCGGCGAAATGTCGATCGTCGGTCCTCGTCCCCATGCGCTTGAACACGACGACCTGTACGGACCGCTGATCTCGGGCTATCTCGACCGCTATCGCATCAAGCCGGGCATTACCGGCTGGGCGCAGATCAACGGCTATCGAGGCGAAACGGACGCGCTGGAGAAGATGGCTGGCCGCGTCGAGTATGACCTGTACTACCTGCGTCATCGATCGTTCTGGATGGATATCAAGATCGTGCTACGCACGGTGGTCCGTGGGTTCTTAAGCAAGCAGGCGTACTAGTCATCGTGCGGAGCCGCGGACCGCGAGAAGGAGGTCGGCGAGCCCAATAAAAAGGAATCGGAGTGAAGCAATTGAAAGTCAGGTCCAACGCGCTGCGTCGCGGCGGTGTCAACATGTTTTCGATGAATCGGGTTGCATGGATTGCGGCGCTCCAGTTCGCCTTGTCCGCCTGTTCGGTTGCGCCCGGCATGAAAATGCAAAAAGCGTCTACGTTGCCGATAACCAGTGCGAGTGAGCAAGCGCCGGCCGAGCAATTGCCCGTACCGATGACCGAAGTGACCCTGTCGTCAATCGACGAGATCCGCGGTGAAGCTGAACGCCGTAACGATGCCAGCGCCAGCGCCCTGCTCGGCCGCGGCCAGGCTTATACGATCGGTGCTGGCGATGTGCTCCAGATCACGGTCTGGGACCACCCGGAACTGGCCGCGGCTTTGGGCGCGCAGCCACCTGCGAACGCGCGCACCTACGACCCGCCGCCGGGATTCGTCGTCGACGACACAGGCTATCTGCGGTTTCCCTTCGTCGGAAATATTCACGTCGAAGGCATGAAAGTCGACGAAGTCCAACGCAAGCTTGCGGCGGAACTGAGCAAGTCGTTCCACGATCCTCAGGTGACGGTGCGTATTGCGTCGTTTCGCGCGAAGCAGGTGTACGTCGACGGCGAAGTACGTACGCCGGGAGCGCAATCCATCAACGATATCCCGACGACACTGTACGACGCCATCAGTCATGCCGGCGGGTTCAGCGCGGCTGCGGATCAGAGCCGCATTACGTTGACTCGCAACGGTCAGTCGTACGACATCAATTTCACGGGGATGCTGCAGCGCGGTTTGAATCCTTCGAAGATCATGCTGCGACCCGGCGATCTGATTCGCGTCTCCGCCAGAGAAGAAAACGGCGTGTTCGTCCTGGGCGAAGTGACAAAACCCATTACCGCGCTGCCGCTACGCAGCGGTCAGTTGACGCTGAGCGACGCGCTTTCACAGGCGGGCAGCATCAGTTCGACGACCGCGGACGCCGCGCAACTGTATGTGATCCGCGGGCTCGGCAAGGACGCACGTGTCTTCCACCTCGACGCCGCGTCGCCCGTCTCGATGATTCTCGCCAATCGGTTCGAACTACAACCGAAGGACATCGTCTACGTCGACGGAAACGGGCTGGTTCGCTTCAGCCGTGTGTTGAGCCTTCTGCTTCCTGGTATCAACGCCGGACTTACGGCGGGGTTGGTGACGAAATGACCATGACATTGCGATTTCTCCGAAGCCAGCGCATGACGGTGCGGTCATGGTGAATCGCCGTTCCGCAATGGGTCTCTCAGCCGGCGCCGCAATACTGGGCGCCACGGCTGTCTCGCGTGGGTGGGGCGAATCCATTGAGAATCGATCACCGAGCGGATTTCGCTGGATCAGTGACTTCGCCGCCAAGGGCAAGGGTGCGACGGACGACACCGGCACGTTCCAGCGCGCGATCGACTACGTGCGCAATATCGCACTGCACACGCGCGACACGTCGTGCTTACCGGCCTTGATGATTCCGGCCGGTCGATACGTACTCACGGAGACGATCGACACCGCGCCCTGGATCAAGCTGTGCTCGGTGGGCGGCGTCCTGCTCGACTTCTCCCAGTTGCCCGTGGGTTGGGACGGCTTGACCTGCAGAAACGAAACCACGCTTCCCGCGACAGAGTTGCGTTTTCCGGGTGACCGCTCGCCGTTCCTCGACGGCACAGGCGGCACGATCTCGATACTTGGTCCCGGGAAGGCGCGGGCCGAAGGATGGGGCATCGTGATGGGCAACCGGCAAGCCGGATTTTCGGGCGCCGTGAGAGACGCGGGTGGCCGCAATGTCGTGGTCACGGGCTGGCGTGGCGCGCTCCGGATCGATCCGCTCAATACGTACCTCACCGCGTGGTTCTCGTCGCGGTTCGAACAGAACCGCGAGAACGGCATTTACGTGGCTGCGGGGGTGGGCAGAAGCGTGAATAGCGGCGAACGGATGACCTTCGTCGATTGCACGTTTGCCGGGTCCGCGCGTGCCGTCGACATCAACTCGGACAGCATGGATTTTGTCTTCGATGCCTGCTCGTTCGATTTCAACGGCGACGTGGTGTATTTCGGCCGTCAGGCTCGTTTCGGCACGGTGGCGCTCAACCACTGTCACATCGAGGGTATCGACGGACTGCTGGTCAACGCTACGGCTTCGGGTAAGCATCTTCGCACCGTGTTCCGCGACTCGATCGTGCTGCCGAGACGCTGGAAGCGCAAGGACCTGAACAATGCGCCTCGTCAATTGGTCGCGGGCACCGCGAAGTTCTCCGCCTCCGGCGTCGAGTGGCGTTTCGAGTCTCCACCGCAGGGGGCGTTGACGGCGTTGATCGGTGACGAGGTGCCCGTCGAGTCGGTGACCGCGATGAGCTTCCAGAAGGTTCAGGCGCTGCCGTGGCGGGGAAGCGTGATCAACGCCGACAGTCTCTTCACGCTGGATCGCCCAGGCACGCGCGTGGACGCGCTCACGCACTGGAGCATGTCAGTCGCCACGCCCGGTCAGACTGCAGGCCAAATCGTCGCTTCGGACACGGTTGCCGGAAACAGCGCGGTGGCCAGCTCGAGGCAAGCCTTGCGGCTGGCATCGAACGACCTGGATAACGCGCCATTCTCGGTGATCACACGTACACCTTTCCCGGTCAGTCCCGGCGAAACCGTTCTGGCCGCGTGCACTGCAACAGCGACGGGCACAACGGGTCGCACGGCATTTTCGTTCCAGTTTTTTGCGGCAGGGGGTGTTCCGCTGAGCGTGAGTGAATCGCAAAGCGCGGCGAATGAACTTCCGTCTGCACAAGCAGCCGTTCCAGCCGGCGCCGTTCAGGCTGTCCTCAAGACGACCTTCACCGGCTGGACGGGAAAGCTCGAGATCAACGAACTCGCGGTATGGCGCTCGTCATGACGTTGGATGCGCGAACGCCCATTCGAGTCAGCAACGTCTCAACACAAAGAAAGAACAACCAGATGATTTCCAACGTTCTAATGGTTTGCCACGGAAACCTTTGCCGCAGCCCGATGGCTGCTGCCCTTCTTCAGCAACGCGTCGAAGGTCTGCGCGTCGGTTCTGCCGGTCTGGCGGCCGAGGTGGGACAACCGGCGGCGACCGAGGCCGTCGCGGTACTTTCCGAAATGGGCATCGACATCCAAGCGCACCGCGCCACGCAGTTGACCCGACAGATCGCGAACGACGCGGAGCTGATACTGACGATGACCGCAGCACAGACGCGAAGTCTGCAGTCGCTTTATCCGCTGATGCGCGGCCGCATCTTCTCGATACGCGGCTTCGACGATGCGGATATCGATGATCCGATGGGCATGCCCATCTCCGCATTCCGCGCGTGTCGCGAGGCATTGGCAGGCGGTATCGACTACTGGGTACGGCGACTGAAAAGCCTGAATGAACCAACAGGCGACCGCGTCTATCCGGAAGCGGTCTGCGTTGGCGGAGGTGCACAGTGAACCCGCCGTATGCTCCGCACGAAGCAGCCGCCACTGAGAAAGAGTTCAACCTGGCGGCGATGCTCGATGTCTTCATGCTCTATCGCCGCATGATGCTGTGGATTTTCGGAACCGTCTCGATTCTCGGCATCGCGGCGGTACTGCTATCGGATCCGCAATATCAGGTCAACATCATCACTCAGGTCGACGAGGGTTCTGCCGCAACCACCGCGTCGTCGCTGCTGGGCCAGGATCTTTCGTCGATGCTCGACGTCAAGTCGTCCGCCGACACGGAAATGCAGGTGCTCCAGTCGCGGCTTGTCGTGGCTTCGGCCGTCGATAACCTGCGTCTGGATATCGAGGCGGAGCCCGCGCGTTTTCCGTTCATCGGTCGCGCCATCGCGCGATCCAGCAAGGGGCTGTCCCACCCTGGCTTCCTCGGCATGGGCGGATACACGTGGGGTGACGAGAGCGCAAGCGTCCAGCGCTTCGACGTTCCCACCGGATTCGAGGGAGAACAGTACCGCTTGACGGTTCTGGGCGCCGGGAGCTACCGGCTTTCGGGCGCCGGCCTCGAACAGGACGTTGTCGGCCGGATCGGCAAGACCGAGACTTTTGTCAGCGACGACGGTCCGATCACCTTGCACGTGAGCGCGATCCGCGCGGCACCTGGCGCGCGCTTCAAGCTCACGCGGCAATCGCGTCTGGAGACGATCGACAAGCTTCAACGCAGTCTTTCCATCAGTGAGCTGGGCAAGGATTCCAATGTTCTTCAGGTCAAGCTGCGCGGCAGCGACCCGGTGCTGATCACGGCAATCCTGAACGATATCGCCCGCCACTATGTCGGCCAGAACGAGGACCGCAAAGCGGAGCAGGCCGCGCGATCGCTGACCTTCCTGCGCGGCCAGGTACCCGACTTGCGTGCGAAACTCGATGCCGCCGAAAGTGCCTATGCCGCGGTTCGAAGCAAGCTGGGATCGGTGGATCTCGACGGTGAGGCGCGCGCCATCCTGCAGCAATCCGCCGACAATGAGACCCAGGTCAGCACGCTCCTGCAAAAGCGCGCGGAGGCGCTGACCCGCTTTGAACCGACGAATCCAACGGTGGTCGCGCTCGATCGCCAGATCAAGGTGCTGCAGGCGCAATCGGCCGGGTTCAGTCAACGCATCGATCGTCTGCCGGAGACCCAACGTCGGGTGGTGACGGCACAACGTGACGTCAAGATCAGCAATGACCTCTACGTCGGCTTGCTGAACAACATCGAACAGTTGCAGATTCTGGAGGTGGGACGGATCGGGAACGTCCGCGTTCTCGATAACGCGTTGTTGCCCGACCAGCCGATCCGGTTGTGGCGCCCCGTGTTGTGTCTCGTCGTGGTCGTGCTCGCCGTGTTTGCAGCGGCCGCTACCGCGTTCATCCGCGATCTGCTGTTCCGTGGGATTTCCGATTCACACGAGATCGAAGAACAGACCGATCTCAGCGTGTTCTCCGTGGTGCCGATGGCGAACCGCAGTGGCTTCCGGTTGTCCGGGTACTTGCGTCGAAAAACACCCCCGCGGCGACCGCTGGCATTCGTCGATCCGGCCGACCCCGCGATCGAGAGTTTGCGCAGTCTTCGTACGGCATTGCAGTTTTCGCTGTCCGACTCGGGCAACAAAGTCGTGATGTTCACCGGGCCGTCACCCAACATCGGTAAATCGTTTATCGCGTCGAACGTGGCCGCGGTTCTCGCACGGACCGGCAAACGTGTCCTGTTGATCGACGGTGACCTTAGACGCAGCGGACTGAGCCGTGCCTATGGCTGCCACTCGGCCGTTGGGCTATCTGACGTGATCGCCGGTGCCAGTGGGCTCGACGCGTCGATCCGCAACGTCGAGCGCTCGACGCTCGACTTTCTCCCAAGCGGGTCGATGCCGCCCAATGCTGCCGACCATCTGAGCAGCCCGAGCGTGTCCGATCTTTTCCAGACCCTCTCCGCGCGGTACGACGTGGTGATCGTCGACACCGCACCGCTCCTCCCTGTACCCGACGCCGCCATTCTTGCGCCCTATTCCAATGGCAATGTGTTCCTGGTGGCGCGCGCCTCCATCACGAAGCCGGCGGAACTCGAAGAGTGTGCGCGCCGCCTGCGGCAAGTCGGCGTCGACGTGAAAGGCGTGGTACTCAACGGGATCGATCGGCACGCAGGACGATTCCGGTATGGCACGACCTACGGAAGCTATCGCTACGCGAGCTCGCGAAGCAAAGATGCTCGCCCCGTGCTGGACGAGGTCGCGCAATGACGCAGCGAGGCCGCGATGCCTGGGCGGCATCTTTGCTCTCCGTTAGCGCGCTGGGATCGGCCGGGCTGGCGTTCGCCGTACAGGCGATGCTGGCGCGGTCGCTGTCACCTTCGGAGTACGGACAGTTCGCCGCCGCGCTCGCCGTCGTGACCATCATTGCCCCGGCGGTCGGCTTCGGCGTGCCGTCCTTCTGGCTAAAGGCCTACGGCACCGAAGGCTGGGCGGCAAAGCGCTGGATGGAGGCTTCGGTTCGTTTCATCACTCGCAGCGCGCTCGTGTGCCTCGTCGCCGCCGCGCTCTGGGCATGGGTCGGCACGGCCGACGCGCGCACCAGCCAACTGCTGCTGTCGATGCTCCCCGTGGTATTGACGCAGGGCGTAATCGAAATGGCCTCGGCGAAACTGCAGCTCGAAGAGAAGTTCGGGCGGGTTGCGATGTGGCAGGCATTGCAGCATGCCGGACGTCTCGGACTGGTGCTGGCTTGCTGGCAGCTGGGGGCAAGCAGCGAGGCGATTGCGCTCGGCTTTGGCTGCATGGGCGCAATCGTAACGCTGTGCGCCTGGCGGTCGGTCTCCGCGCTGCGGCGTGGTGCGGTGGAACTGATTGGACATGGGGCGAAATCCACAGCGCGACGGATGAGCGGGAGTTTGCCAACGCCGTCGATCCATGAACTCCGGCTCAACGCCATGCCCTTCGGCGTCTCCAGTCTCCTTTTCTATGCGTACGGACAAAGCGGGCTGGTGATCGTCTCGCACCTGGGCACGTCGCAGGACGTCGGCGTCTATAGCGTCGCCGTGACGATCCTGACCGCGCTCTATCTATTGCCAACCGTTTTGTTCCAGAAGCTCCTGATGCCGCGCCTTCATCGTTGGGCTGCGTCGGGCGACGAGCGTCTCGAACGAGTGTACCGGGACGGCAACAAATGGATGTTCGCCTCCGGTGTCGCACTGGCCGGCATCGCAGCATTGCTCGCGCCGTTCGCAATCCCACTGGTGTTTGGCAGGCAATACGAGCAATCAGTGAATGTGGTGATGCTCATGACGCTGAGCACGCCATTCAGATTCCTGACCGTCAGCGCCTCTTCCGTGATGACGACCCGCAATCTGATTCATGTGCGTAACCGCTGCGCCTTCGCTGCGTTGTTATTCAGCGTCATTGCTGGCGTGATCGGCGTGTTGCTCGCAGGCATCGTCGGCGCCGCGGTTGCGTCGGTCGCAGGCGAGGTCGTCTGGGCTGCGCTGTCCGTGCTGTGCGCCCGTCGTTTCCTGGCCGGTGCACGGCGCAAGCCGGCACCGGTCGCCGACGTTCAGCAGGATGCCCAGATTGCGCCCTCCTTGCTATCCGAACAGATTCCGGTAAGCGTGATCATTCCATGTTTCAACTGCCGCGCTACGATCGGGCGAGCCGTCCAGTCGGTATTCCTGCAGACGTGCCGCCCACGTGAGTTGATCCTCGTCGACGATTGCAGCACCGACGGCACACTCGACCTTCTCGGCCAACTGGCGCTGAGGTATCCAGCCAACTGGATCCGCGTACTGCCGCAGCCTCGCAACGCTGGACCGGGTGCAGCGCGTAATGCCGCATGGGCGGTTGCAACACAGCCCTACATCGCGTTTCTCGACTCGGATGACAGTTGGCATGCCGCCAAGATGGAGATCCAGTACGGATGGATGCGTGCTCGTCCGGAGGCGGCGATCACTGGCCATCCTGTGGCGCAACTCGAGCCTGGCGAGCATCCCGAATCGCAACCATGGCCTTCTGCCATCGCGCCGCGCCGCATGTCGCGACAGCGCATCCTGTTCTCGAACCGCTTCACGCCGTCCAGCATTCTGATGCGCGCAGATGTCGGCGCCCGGTTCGACGAGAAGAAGCGGCACGCTGAAGACTATTTCATGCTGCTTGAAGCTGTTCTGGTGGAGCAAGGCGAGGCCTACCTGTTTCCGGTCGCCCTTTCATACGTCTACAAGGCGCAGTTCGGTGCGCAAACCGGCTTGAGCGCTCAACTCTGGAAAATCCAGAAAGGTGAACAGGATAACTACCTCCACTTCCGCAGACGCAGAGTCATTAGCAACGTCGAATGGCTATGTTTTTCCCTGTTGAGCGCAGCCAAGTATTTTCGGCGCTGCGTGCTGTCGCGGAGATTTACGTGAGAAAAGTACCCTCATCCAGCGCACAGCACCAACCGGCGAGGCGTTCAAAATGACTTACTACCTCGTTCCCCTACTAATCTTTTACTTCGGCGTGGCGCTGTGCATTGCCTATGGCGGCACCAATCCTGCCGTCGTTCTCACGTGTGCGTTGCCGATGGTCGCTCTAGCCGTTTTGCGTGGCCATAGCGGTACTGACACGGCTGCGTATTACCAGGCGTTCACGGACCTCGGCCAAGGCAACGGCTATGGCGCCGAGCCGCTATTCAATGCGTATGCGCAGTTTCTCTGGGCCATTGATCCCGACCCGCGGTTCGTCGTCAATAGCATTTCGATGACAACTGCGCTGCTGTTGCTGTGGTCCATTTCCCGTAGCCGCTTCGGCATCTGGTTCGGTGGACTGGTGCTCGTGCCCGGCATGTTCTACGAGCTGACCATGAATGTGATGCGATTCGGTCTCGCATCGGCGATTTTCCTGCTCGCGACCCGCGTTTCGCCACACCAGAAGCCGCTTCGATACTTCATTTACGCTTTGATCGGCACCTGCGTGCATTTCTCTTCAGCGCTCCTATTCCTGCTTTTCATTGCGACGACCCGGCGCGGACACACGCTGATGTTTGTCGGCGTTGCGGTTGCCGTCATCGGCGGTTCACTTTTGATGCCGGACTACTTCGCCGACAAGACCAGTCTCTACACCGGCATAGCGGCCCCGAATGCGTCGTCCGGACTGCTCTTTCTGATGATCCAGATGCTGATGCTGGGCGTGATGATCGTGTACCGGCGGCAGTTCGCCATTCCACCTATCGGCTGGCTGATCTGCGCGTTGCTGGCGGCAGTGCTTTACGGCATGACTCAGGTGACTTATGCGGGCATCCGCTTTCAGTTGATCCTCGTGAACCTGATGTTGGTCGTCCTCTGGCGTCAGTTCGCTCCGCCGACTGGACGCATGCAGACAAATCTGGCGACGTGGCTATTCCTCATTGGACTGATCGCGCTCGCGGGACGCATCCACAACATGACTGATGAAGAAGGACACGGGGAATCTCCGTTCTTGCCTTATCAGATGGCTCCAGCAATCCAGGAACTAGGGTAAGCGATCATGCGACAAAAAATCGTACACGTAACGGAAGCTCTGGGCGGCGGCGTGCTGCATTGCGTTGCCCTACTGGCCAATCGTCAGGCAGCCGCAGGTGACCAGGTCGTCGTGCTGCATTCCATGCGGCAAGACACGCCGCCGACTGCGAAGCTGGATCAGTTGTTCGATCCGAGGGTGCATCGTCAGGTCGTCGACATGCACACCAGCATCGGAGCCCACGATATCGTCAGCGTGTTCCGGCTCCTCATCGCTCTGTTTCGGGAGCGGCCGGACATCGTTCATCTTCATTCGTCGAAAGCCGCGGCGTTGGGGCGGATCGCGGCACGCTTCCTCGGCATCACGGCGCATACCATTTATTCGCCGCACGGGTTCGCCTTTCTCAAGGAGGACATTTCGCCGCTCAAGGCAAAGCTGTTTTTGCTGATCGAGCGGATGCTGCATGCAACGGGTGGACACATCGTTGCCTGTTCGAAGAGCGAATTGCGTTATGCACGAATGCTGCTTTTGGGTGCGGAGCGCACAAGTCTGGTCGAGAATGCGGTGAAACTCGATGGGTTCGATCCGGGCGGCCACAGACAGGCAGGCGAAGCCGTGGTCGTATGCACGTCGGCGCGGGTCACCTATCAAAAGGCTCCATGGCGATTCACGCGTCTTGCGCAAAACATTGCGGGAACCTCGAACGCGCACTTCGTGTGGATCGGTGATGGCGAAGCCGACGCAATCGACCGTTGGATCGATCGCGACGCGATTCAGTTGACTGGCTGGATTCCCGCGGGGGACCTTCGGCGACGACTTCTGCAATCCGACATCTTCGTTCTGCCTTCGCTATGGGAAGGCATGCCGATCGCACTAATCGAAGCACAAGCCGCCGGGCTTCCGGCGGTAGCCAGCCGCATTGTCGGCAACCGCGATGTCATCGTCCACGGCGTCACGGGCTTCCTCGCGAACGATGATGAACAGTTGGAACATTACACCCGCCAGTTGATCGACGACGCTGAACTCCGTCAGCGGATGGGTGCCGCTGCGACTGCGCACGCGCGCGCCCGCTTCGGCGACACGCAGTTTTTCCGTTCTTACGTGGGAGCCTACCGGCGATTACTGACGCCGGTACCAGGCCGCCGCTTGCCGGCCGTGACGCACACACTTTCACATGAGGCCCTGAAATGAGCGCGCCCGAAACCGAAGCGCCGTCCGCAGTCGCATCAAGCCCTCGCTCCGCTCGCGAGTCGCAACACGGCGACGTCCGTCCAGCGTCTATCCGCCGCGAGACACGCATCGCTTTCTTTGGATTCTATGGGCGGCACAACTTTGGCGACGATTTGTTCGGATACTTGCTGCAATCGATATCGGTCAGAGCACCGGGGATTCGTCCGCTGATAGTAGGTGCATCGCCCGCGCAAGAATTGACGCATCGGTTCCACTTGCCGCTTGCCCGGGCATTGTGGGGGCGTCCTGGCGCAATGGGCGCGGCGGCGCGATCAGTGACCTATGTGGCTGCTGTCATGCGTGCGCGGGCAGCGATCTTCGGCGGAGGCTCGCTATTCGGCGCCCACGCATCACTACCCTTTGCAAAGCTGATCGTCAACGTGGGGCGACGGTTCAACAGGCCCGTCGCCGCGCTTGGCGTATCAGTCGGGCCATTCGCAACGGCGGAGCGGCGCCACGCGTTTGCGAGCGTTCTTAGAGCGATCCCGTGCATCGCGGTCCGCGACGAAGCGTCGGTCCGCGCGGTCGCAGACGCAACAGGATTGGCACCTGTCAATCTCAAGGACCTCGCTTTCGCGTTGCCTGCTCTCTATACGCCAAAGCGCAGGAGCGGTGATCGACGTACTCTGGTCGTGTCCATTCATCTGCGGCAATACATGGATGCCGTACTCGCCATACTCACCAAAGTCGACAGCCAACGCCTCGTCGACGAGGTGCTGTTCGTCTCGCTCGACGACGAAAGCGTCGCCGTAACAGGAGACATTGCTCGCCTGTTTTCGCCATCGAACGTTTCCGTGGGGCGCTTTCAATACGGCGATTCGATTACCGAGGTGGTTGATCTGCTTACTTCGGCAACGTGTGTCGTCACCTCGAAACTGCACGGCGCGATCGTGAGTTTTGTGTATGACGTCCCTATCATGCTGTTCTGCTATCAGCGCAAGTGCGCTGAATTTCTGCTGGACAACGCATTGCCGGGACCACAAGAACCACAGCCGCCGGACGACGTGTGCGTTAGACATGTCACTGAGCTTCTTTCACGCGGCAGCCGTGAGCAGCGGTATTCGCGCGCCGGGTGGCATCTCGACCAGTTCACGCAGTTCATCACCGCTATCGGCAACGTCCAGACACGCGCCGGCGCTGTTTGAGGCCCTGTGGGACGGTGCGACGACACTATCTGACGCCGCACCAGTTTTGTTCCTTGCGGCGAGGCGCAGCCCCGCCGCTCGGTATCGTTTATGTTTGCAGCTCCGTCATGCGGGCGGCGAGATAGTCGCTGAAGTCAGCCGACACCTCGGGATGGCGCAGCGCGAACTCCACCGTCGCCTTCAGGTAGCCAAGCTTGCTACCGCAATCGAAACGCGCGCCGTCATACCGATAGGCTAAAACCTGCTCATCGTTTAGCAACGACTGGATTGCATCCGTCAGTTGCAACTCGCCTCCGCTGCCCGGCCGCAATGCGCGCAGATGCTCAAAAATCCGTGGCTTGAGCACATAGCGACCGACCACTCCGTAGCGCGAGGGTGCGTCCGCGGGTGCCGGCTTCTCGACGATACCCGACAGCTTGAAAATATTCTCTTCCCATTGCTTACCGTCGATGACGCCATAAGACTTCGACTCGTCCTGCGCAATCTCTTCGACACCTAATACCGACGTATGATAATGGTCGAACACATCGATCATCTGCCGCAACACAGGTGGCCTGCCGTCCAGCAGATCGTCGGCCAGCACCACGGCAAACGGGCTGTCGCCAACGAGCTTTTCCGCGCATAGCACGGCATGCCCCAAACCCAGCGCTTCGGCCTGGCGAACATAGAAGCAATCGACATGACTCGGCTTGATACTGCGTACGAGCGAAAGCAACTTCTCCTTTCCACGCGCCTCGAGTTCCGCCTCGATCTCGTACGACTTGTCGAAATGGTCCTCGATAGCGCGCTTGCTGCGGCCCGTCACGAAGATCATTTCGGTGATACCTGCTGCGATGGCTTCTTCGACGGCGTATTGAATCAGCGGTTTATCGACAATGGGCAACATCTCTTTCGGGCTGGCTTTAGTTGCCGGAAGAAAGCGGGTACCTAGCCCCGCCACGGGAAAAACGGCTTTCGTTACTTTAAGCATGGGACTTGAATCTCGCGTGTGGAATGATCAGGCTTTAATCCGGAAATGTCGGTGCTCGGTCCGTAAAAAAGAACCTGCCCGCAAGAATCCAGAAGCCGGGCAGGTTTAACCGAGGCCTTTCGGGTTTGCCGAGAATGGCAACCCCGACAAGTATCGTCTTCCATTAGTCGAGTCGGGTGTGGTCTTGTCGGATCACGCTGATCAATTGACCGAACGCTACAGTAATGTCATTTACCAGCGGCGGCATTTACAGCCAAAAACGTTTTGGCTGTAAATGGACCGGTGAAACAGTCACTGTTGATATGGCGTATTGGCGGAATGAATCAAGGTTTTGTCACAAACGGGAATATCCGCGCGAGTAAGCTTTAGAAAAAGCATATCGCCGGGAAACGATCGGTGATGAAACGTCAACCTTCGCATGCAAGATAGACCATTGACCAAGAAATCAGATAGCCTGCAGGCGATCGCCGCATTTAACCAATCGTACCTCCTGCTCGCGCAGCGAATGCTCAAGGAAGACCGGGCGCAGGCAAAGCGCGCACTCGGTCTGTCCGATTCTATGGCTACACGGATCTGCTCATTGACGCAGGCCGAGATCGAAATACTCGCCGATAGCTCGGACCTGATCTGCCAATTCCGAGCGGACGCGGCGCCGGGCCGGGCGTGACACCTGCCGGCTATCCAAACGCCAATGCATCACGACACGGCCGCAGGACGCGTGCCGACGAAATCACTACCGCAACAGATTGACCTTCGCGCGGTTGGCAATCCGCTGGCCTCGCCCGTCGATTACTGCGCGCAACATGAATAGCCCGAAGCGGCAGGCCTCGTCGATAGTCGTCACAGGCGGCATCACGAGTTCTTGACATGCGCCCACGACATTGGCGAGCGCCGGCTCGGGATGCGTGAATGCGTCGAGCAGCGACTTTCAGTTCCACCCGATGCTCGACGAGCACGCCTTTGATACCCATCACATTCCCCATCGCGGCGAAGTTCGGATCCGTCAGGTCAGAGGCCGTATCGACGACCCAACCCATCATCATCTTGAAGCCGTCGTCGCCGGATATCGAAACACATGCCGGTCTCCTGAAGGCGGCTCGCCGAGCGTGCCTTTAACCGTGGCCCTATCGTAATCACACGGTCTCTATCCGCACACACGAGTGCGAACATCCCTACCAAAAGAGGTGCGCGGCTGACCGGTCGGCGCCTGCGGATGCGATTAGACAAAGCAGCGTGCAAGCGCGAAAGAAACTACCGGTCCACACGACGATACTCGATCGCATGTCCAATCCCATCCTTGCGCGCCCTGCATGTACTCCAGAGCGCACCGCGGAGAACACACGATGAACGCGATCAGATTTCGGTGGTTCCGAACCGGCTACCTCACCGCAGCCGCTTGCCTGACGATCGGCGCATCGTGCGCGCTGCAAGGACCCGGCCTGATGCGCGCGGTCATGACTGTCGGGACGGACGTGCAATTGCCGCTCGAGCGCATCGCCACCGATAACCGGGCGCACACGCAATCGCCGGTTCATTCGTGGAAGCAGAGCAGCCACCGCACGGACGCCAATACGCGCGCGCCCCGTCCTACGCCCGGCTATCTGCGGACGATCACGGATTTCAAGTACTGGACGTAATGGTGCCGCGAGTGGGCGTCGATGGGCGGATTGAGGCCCATCATCCGCCACACGGTAAGAACACAATCGCTCGATATTAAAGCTGGCGATACTCGCGCAGAGAATCGCCAGCCTTCATCTGTGCTTTACGACTGCAGGAATTCCAGCGAGTCCGCATTCACCCGATCCGCATGCGTCGTGCACATGCCGTGCGGCGCGCCAGCATAGGTTATCGGATGCAATCGTAAGCGCGCTTGATCGACACTTGCATACCGGCCAACCAGAACCAGTCGATCGTGCCTTGCGACACCTTCGCATCCGGCCGGTTGAAGCCGAAGAATGGCAGCGCCAGAGATATCGCACGCACGCGAGGTGAGCCCGGTGGCAACGCCAGCGAGCACGACGACGTCCAACCAGCGCAAGCCGCGCGAAAAAGAAGGGAGGTCAGGTTTGCGTTGCGTCGTCGAGAGCGGACGTCAGGATCATTGCGTCGGCATTGCGCGGCGCAGCCCGGCAGGGACGCGGCTTGTACACGGCGTCGCCGCGACGAATCGGGCGCCCGCTCATCGCGCAGACGCCCTCGGTGCGAGCCCGCGACGCGCACCAGACCTGGTCGCCATAGCAGCAGCACGTCGAGTCGCGCCAGGAGATCGTCGCGGTCGAAGACGTCGGCCGGTCCAGCAAGCTCACCGTGACGCAGTGAAGCGCCGTGTCGTCCACGTGACGCGCCGGGGTGCCTTCATTCAACCCACTGCCGCGGTCTTTCGACCCGCCCGCAGGCACGGACAACAGGCCAATGGTTTGCATCCACGGATCAATCAAATTTGCGTTTGCCAGCATGTCGCGACTCCGGTTGAAGAGTTAACTGGTTGAATGGCTTTGTATGGGGATCTATCGCAGCGCGTCGACGCATTCACAAAGCGCTTCACCGTGCGCGTAGACCGTCACAGGGGTGTCGTCGGCTTTAGGGCCGTCGTTGACGGACAATGAATCGCCGGTGTGCTTTAGAAACGCCTCGCTGATCCTGAGAAATGACTGAACCTGCTTATCGAGCACCATTCGCTTTCGTCCTCCAACAGCAAGGCGTCTCACCGACAAAGCGTTTGAACACAGTGGTGAAATGCGCTTGCGAGCGAAAGCCGCAGCTCAGCGCGACATCGAAGACGTTGTGCTTCGAGCTCAGCAACAGTTGTTGTGCGTGTTCGATCCGGCGACGCAGCAGGTATTCATGCGGACGCAGGCCCGTCGCGCGCCGGAATTGCGCGGCGAAATGCATGCGGGTGAGGCCGGCGCTCGCGGCGATGTCGGCGAGACCAATCGACTCGGCCAGATGCGCGTCGATGTACTCGATCACGCGGTTCATGCGCCACTGCGGCAGCGCGGCCGCCTCACGGTTCTGCGCGTTCGATGCAGTGAATTGACGCGCGACAATGCGCGACACGATGGCGAGGCTGACACTCTCCGTAAAGACCTTGCCCAACGCGGCGTCGCTGGTCTGTGAAACGACCAGCGCCTGACCAAGCCGATCGAGTGCGGCATCGCGGACCAGCTTCGGGTCGCCAAGCACGATGTCGCCCGCATGCGGCTGCTGGAACAGATCTTCGTAGCACTCGGCGAGAACTTGTTGCGACGCGAACAGATGCAGCACGTCGACGGACGACTCGAACACAGCGCTGACGGACACCGCGGGCGCCGTCACCTGAACCACACCCGCCGTCACCCGCCCTTGCATGAGCCTGCGGCCCGCGTGATTGAAGGTCAGCGACACGCATTTCAGCGCCAGGCCTATGCAGTGATCGGACCCGTTGCCGTGACTGACGACTTCGAGCGGCGTGGTGATATTGCGCGTCCAGCGCGACACCTGCACATCGCCGCGCTGCCGGTGTGGCTGCGCTTGATGCGCGCGCGGGCTGCGCCATTGGTGCTCGGCGTCGATTGAGCTGGCGATGCGTTGCGGCGCAATGTCGGCACCGGGTTCAGGATACGAGAGCAGCGAGCTGGTCATGATATGTCCGTCCGATAGAGTGATCTGCCTGCGGTCGAAACACTGGCACCGCGATGACTCAAAGTTAATCAAACGGAGCTCACGCGCCTAGCCGTACATACGGTTGCCTACGACGCCAAATGGTTGGGTCAACCTATATGAAGGTTTGATGCGGGCGGGACATGCGCAGATGAAATAGCCGCGCAACGCGTCCGTCCGCGCGCGGAGGCGTCGCATTGCAAGGGATTCGAGCGAGAAACGAACGACGATGCGATTTTCGCCGTTCGGGAGGCAAAGATGCCCGCGCGGTTCAGCCGCGCTGGATGCGCGGCGGTGTAGTGGAGCCTTGTGGCGATTTGACGCCGAGGGCTTCCGCCTTCAGCACGAAATCGGCAAGCGAGCGCGACTCCATCTTCTTCATGGCCTGACCGCGGTGAATCTTCACCGTGATTTCACTCAGCTTCATTTCAGCGGCAATCTGCTTGTTCATCAAGCCGCTCGCGACAAAAGCCATCACTTCGCGCTCGCGCGGCGTGAGCGACGCGTAGCGGCGGCGCAGATCCGCGACCGAGCGGTCCGCTTCGCGCCGTTCTTCGTCCTTGCCGAGCGCGGTCGCCACGGCGTCCAGCATGTCCTGGTCGCGAAACGGCTTCGCGAGAAAGTCCATCGCGCCGGCCTTCATCGCCTTGACCGACATGGCAATATCGCCATGCGCGGTCATGAAGATAATCGGCACACGCACTGCGCCCGCCGCAATCTGTTCCTGCACGGCGAGGCCACTCTGCCCTTTGAGCCGCACATCCAGAATCAGACAGCTCGGCACATCCGGCATCTGGAACGCAAGAAATTCATCTGCGGACGCGAACAGTTCAACCTGCAAGCCCACTGAGCGCAGCAACATACCGACCGCTTCACGCATCGAGTTATCGTCGTCGACGACATAGACAATCGAGTTAGTCGCGGTGTTGCCCGTTTCACTGCTCATGACAGGTTCCCTCATCGAGCGGCAGAATGAACTGCAGCACTGCACCCTTTCCCTCTTGCGACTCCGCCCAGATCCGGCCACCGTGCGCCTCGACAATCGAACGGCAGATCGACAATCCCATTCCCATGCCTTCCGCCTTCGTTGTAAAGAATGCGTTGAAAAGCCGCCCGGCGTTCTCTTCGCTGATACCCGTGCCGGAATCTTCTATGACCACCTGTGCGTGCCGCGCATCGAAGCGGCGCGTGCGGATGCGCAATTCCCGCGGCCGTCCCGTGATGCCCGACATTGCCTGCACACCGTTCATCACGAGGTTGATGATGACCTGCTGCAATTGCACACGGTCGGCGCACACCTGCGGCGGCGGACATGCGTAATCGGCATCCACTTCGACACGGTGCCCATCCAGTTCGCGTCGCACCAGTTCGATGGATTCTCTCACTATAGCGTTCAGATCGAGTATCGCCTGACTCGGGTCGCGCTTTTGCGCCATCGCCCGGATCTGGCGGATCACGTCGCTCGCGCGCCTGGCGTCGCGAATCATCTGGTTAATGGACTGTCCGACTTCCTTCAGATCGATCTGCGGACGATTCATCCAGCGCAGAGCGGCGTCGCCGCACGTGACGATCGCCGCGAGCGGCTGCGTGACTTCGTGCGCGATCGACGCGGCCAGTTCGCCGAGCATCGTCACGCGCGTCACGTGCGCGAGTTCGGCCGTCGAACGGTCGAGCGCTTCCTGCGCCACCCGCCCTTCCGTCACGTCCATCAGTGCGCCGACGTACTCGGGATGCGCCGACTGCGATGCTGCGAGATGCGCGACGTAGTGGACATACTTGACGCTTCCATCGGGCATCGCGAGGCGATGTTCGATGTCGACGAACGGCGCGCCCGCGAGGCTCTGCTGATAAGCTTGCCTGACGAGCGCGATGTCTTCGGGATGCGAGCGCTCGAGGATCAGCCGGAAAGTGGGCGTAACGTGCTTCGCATAGTCGAAGATCTGATACGTTTCGTCGGACCACCACATTTCGCCGTCGGGCAGTTTCGTCGCGATGCTTCCGGTGCGGCTCAGGCGCTGGGCGTCGGAGAGGAACGCTTCGCTGCGCTCGAGCGCCTGCTCTGCCTGCTTGCGTTCTTCGATATCGGTGTTCACGCCGTACCAGCGCAAGATGTTGCCGGCGTGATCGCGCAGCGGTTCCGCGCCGATATGCATCCATCGGTACACTCCATCGCTGCGCCTGATGCGCGAGACGTTTTCGAACGGCATGCCCGTGGCAATGGCCTGGTTCCAGGCGTGCTGCGCCGCGGAGTAGTCGTCGGGATGAACGATCGAGCGCCAGATATCGCCATCATTGTCGGCAAGCGTCACGCCCAGTTCGTTCCAGCGCCGGTTGATGAAACTTAGCCGCCCGTCGCTCGACGAACTCCAGACCATGCCAGGAATCGCATCGATCGTCGCGCGCAATTCGTCCTTCTGGCGCTGCAACTCGCCTTCCATCTGCTTGCGGACAGTGACGTCGTTGTTGGTGGCGAGCACGGCGCGCGGCTTGCCCTTCGCATCGCGCCACAGGGCCCAACGGCTGGAAATGATAACGGTGGTGCCGTCATTGCGCACGCGCTGCAATTCACCTTGCCAGCGGCCCGAACGCAACATCTCACTGCGAATCTCGTCGAGTGAAACTGAGGAATGGGTTTGCGTCAACTCATGAATCGGCTGGCCGATTGCCTGTTGCGCGGTCCATCCGTAGAGCGCTTCCGCGCCGTGATTCCAGAACGTGATCAGATCGTTCATGTCGTACACGACGATTGCGTCATGCGTCAGATCGAGCAACTGCAGTTGCTCTTGCAGCGTTGCGGTGTTCTTCTGATTGCGCAACGCCAGCACCGACGTCGTGGCGATGGCGAGCAGGCTGACGGCACAGCGCGCCAGCGCGCCGCCCGAGTAGTGCTCGTCATGCGACATCGCAAACGCAATCACCGTGAGCGCCGCGCAGCTCCACGCGGTGAGGATCGCCGCAGGCCGCGACCCTGTTGATGCGACGAGCAGCACCACGACCACATACAGCACGGCAATCGCGATATCGAGTGGCGTGAACGCGTCGATCAGGAAGACGACCAGCGCGATGACGGCCGCGAGAACGGACAGCACGCGCGCATCATGCCGCAGCGGTTCGCCAGCACGCGAGCGGAATATCATGACGACGATTGAACGCGCCGCGCGGGAAGGCGGGGAACGAAACGGCGCGATGTTGGCATAGGCATTCCAGGCAAACGTTCGTTGACGAGCACCGGAACCCTGTCTTGTGCCGCAAGAACGGCACATCAAAGTCAGACATGCAGGACGCCGACTCATAGTCCGATACTTATTTTATCCGAATTTTTTAAAATTCAACTATTGAGGCCCGCTGCGAGCGGGCTTCAATGAAACTCGCCGCCTTCGGCCTGGAGCGTTTCGAGGCAACGCGACACGGCAGCGCCATCGACAGGCTTGCTCAGCACGCACATCGCTCCGTCTTCCAGGGCCTGGCGGCGCACTGTTTCCGATGCGAAGGCGGAGATAAAGATAATCGGCAGCGCAATCCCGCCGTCGAGCAGACGCCGCTGCATCTCGAGCCCGGTCATGCCCGGCATCTGCACGTCGGAGATGACGCAGGCGACATCTCCGATCTGGCCGGCGGCGAGGAAATCTTCGGCCGACGCATAGAGCCGGACGTCCCAACCCAGTGAACGAACCAGGCTCGATGTGGCGATGCGGACGGATTCGTCGTCGTCGATGATGGAAACAATCCGATGGGTATGCAAGCGACTATCCTCTGCCATACATGCGGTTACGACGGCACGTTGTTGTCTTGTCCGCCGTTCAGGTGTTTCTATCTTATGGACAAAACCCCGCCGCGAAAATCATATGTGTGTATAGGGAAGGCCGGGAAAGTTGGAATCAAGGCCGCATGTCGGCGTCGCGCGGCGCATGCGTTTAGTGCCGGCCGTTACCCGTCGTGCGTATTCGAAGTCGGGCGTGCCTTCACTAAACGATGCTTGGGGCAAAGCCGCTACATTGGCGAAATCGATAATGCATTCGCGGCCCACTCTTCTCGGTCCGCACAATAGAATTCACGCCCGGGAGCGACCTATGTCGACACTCATTGAACGTCTTGAAGGAGAAGCGCGCGAGCGGCTGATCTGTTGGCTCAGGCGTCGCATGATGGAAAGCGAGATCACGATCGAAGCGCTGGAACACGCGCTCAATCGCGATGTCGAGGATGAGCGGATGATTCGCTATCGCGATGCGTACGGCAACGTGTGGACGGGTCTCGGCGAGATGCCCGAGTGGCTGCGCCGCGCAGTGGCGGCGGGCCAGAGCATCGATCACTTCCGCTGCGGCTGAGCGTCCCGCTTTGCGCAATGCGTGTGTGTCGCCATCTGCTTGCCGACTGCATCGGCGAAGCGCTCGAGCGCAGCGAGCGAGCCTTGCACGCTGCGGTATTCCGTTTTGCCGATCATGCCGTCCAGCACGACCAGCAGGCCTGAGTCTGTTGCGAGCTTGACGATGTCCATTGCAGTCTCCCGATCTTCGCTGTCCTGTTCATGACGATATCCTCGCGCCCCGGATGAATCGTTTGTCACGATTTAAAGGTACGCGCGACGCGCTTCCAAAACCATTCTACGAACGGCCATCTGGATGGTGCATTCGCATGGGTCACTCATCCATCTGTATAGGTCGATCGAAGACATGCGATGCGCAGCGCCGTCGCCCCAAGGTTCCAGCTTTATGTAATAGCCACCCCGTGTCGCGCTCACTACCATGAGTAACGCTGGTGGCGACGCCACGGTCAGAGGAGAGCGGGATGGGTTCCGGCGAGAAGTGCTTGCGAACGCCGGTCGGCAAGTGGTTCGGAGCGGGCGTCGCGCCGAGGTCGAGTCGGCCGACCGAAGAGCCGCCGGAGATGAACAAGGGCTCTGCCCGGCCTCTTCCAGAGACCAAACATGCAATACATCGTTGATCCAGGCGGCTGCACGCGCACATCCAGCGCCGTAATCCTGGGTATCCGGACCGACATCATCCTTTGAGGCGGCATGAACAAAGACGCCATCGCTCGCCGCGACCACATCGACGAAGTGGACACCGTCGCCTTGGCAGCCTCGCTCCTGTACACGCACGGACAGACCACGGAAAAGACTGTGGTCGCGGCGCAGCAACTAGGACGCACTCTCGGCGTACCGGTCAGGGTGTTGCCGCACTGGGGCGAACTCGTGGTCGAGCTTGACCACACCTCCTTCTCGGAGATTGTCCCGGCCGCGCCGCTAGGCGTAGACATGGGCAAGGTCCTGGCCGTCGAGACCATCATGCATCAAGTGTGCGACGGCGCCATGTCGACCGCAGCCGCGCGCCCGGCGCTCATAGCGGCAGAGCGCATGCCACCCATTGCGATACTTCGCCTCGCTGCCTTCGCGGCCATCGGTGCGGCGTCTCTCGGCGTGATCTACGGCGTGTACGATGTGGCGAGCCTCGCGCTGATCGCCATAAGCGCCGCCGCCGGGGCCTTTGTCCGCCGCTGGCAGGTGAAGCTCGGCGGCAATCCTTTCCTCGAACCGCTGTCCGCGGCCACGCTCGCCGGCGTGATCGGCGCCATCGCAAGTCGCCTCCACCTTTCAGACGCGCCATCGCTCGTCGCGTTCTGCCCCTGCATGGTGCTGGTTCCCGGCCCGCATATCCTCAACGGTGCGGGCGACCTTGCGCGCACACGGATCACGCTGGGCGTCGCACGCCTGACCTATGCCGCTCTGATCGTGCTGATGATCTGCACGGGCCTGCTGATCGGGACGGCCGCTGCCGGCGGCGCGCTTCAGGCCGCACCGTCCGCGGCCGCGCCCTTCGCCGCCGATGTCATCGCCGCAGGATGCGCTGTCGCGAGCTTCGGGACTTTCTTTTCAATGCCGTGGCGCCTGCTGCCGCTGCCAATCGCCGTCGGCATGCTGGCGCACGCGGCGCGCTGGGCGCTCGTCTCGATCTTGAGCGCCAACGTCGCGACAGCGGCGTTCTTCGCCTGTCTCCTGGCCGGCCTGATCGTCGCGCCGATCGTCGATCGCCTACGCCTCCCCTTCGCAGCCGTCGGCTTCTCCGCGGTCGTTTCGATGATGCCGGGCTTCTTCCTTTTCCATGCCGCGAGCACGCTGGTCGAATTGGTCGCCATCGGACCGCGCGCGTCGGCCGACCTTGTCTCGGCCTTCGTTGCGAACGGCGCCACGGCGTTCCTGATCATCCTGGCCATGACCGTTGGACTGGTCCTGCCCCGTATGCTGTTTGAGCGGTTCGCGACAGCACGCCCGGCCTCTTGACTGATCTTCAGACAGGGGTCGCCGTTCGCCTGCCACAACGCTGACCAACCGCCGCACCCCAATCCCCGAGCCGCCCTCCGGGGCTTCGACGTCATCCACGTCTTCCCGCTCGCGCGAGACGCGCGGGCCACCCGCCCCACCGGCGAACGGCGCGAACTCCAGCTTTATGTAATAGCGGTTCTTCATCCTGCTCACTATCATGAAGACAAAGTAGGGTCCCGAAGTGAACCCCAGCTCGGTGAGCGTTCAATGCTCCAGCCGGTGGTATGTCATTGCCCGGGCATTGCGTGCCTCCCCACACGGCGGGACTGATTCGTACCGCGCGCGATAGTAGGTACTTCTGGAGCCGGTGCCAACATCATTGCTAACGCAATCCAATGACTGTCCGGGAGCGCATTTGCGGCCCGACCTGCGGACTCGAACAACATGCCTCCATTTCCCCTTACGTCGCGCCGAGGTTTCTTTCGCTCGGCCGTCGCGCTGGTTCCGGCAGGAACGCTCGCCGCGTGCGATCTGAAGTCGTCCGGCACGTCCGCGCCAGATTCGAACGCGGCAGCATCCGGACCGCAAGCGTCCGGCGCGGACTACAAGTCGCATTTCTTCGACGCGAAGGAATGGGCATTCATC
>NZ_JARESV010000261.1:0-200 GCF_046026985.1 Paraburkholderia sp. RL18-101-BIB-B | reverse complement strand
CGCAACCCTCCGAGACGTAAGTAACTCACGACCATTCTATGCTGACAGGCTCATGTCCAGAGCATGGAAGCACTTCCTCAAATTTTCCCGTAGGCGGATGGAAACAATGCTCGCAGTACAAGACCGCCGTGGGCTCAAATCTGCGGGGCAAACCGGCCAATGCGTGCCGCTGGCATTGAACTATCCTTGTTGCCGCGTGA
>NZ_JARESV010000260.1:0-205 GCF_046026985.1 Paraburkholderia sp. RL18-101-BIB-B | reverse complement strand
TGGCCGGTCGGCCGAGGTGATTGTCGCTGTTTAGCTGGCCATGGTTGTCGCTCCGTTCGGGTTGTCAGTGGGTAATTGACGGCGTCGCTCCTTCTGTTTGTCGCTGGCTTTGCGGCGCCGGTAGCTTTCGACGTTCAGCTCGAAGATCGTCGAGTGATGGACCAGCCGGTCGATGGCGGCCACCGTCATGCCGGGGTCAGGGAAG
>NZ_JARESV010000026.1:0-113972 GCF_046026985.1 Paraburkholderia sp. RL18-101-BIB-B | reverse complement strand
GGTTTTTTTTTTTAATACCCTCTTGTTGTCCCCCCTTAACACGGGGCGGGGGCCGCGGGCCCCCCCCCCCACCCCACCGCCGCGTTCAATCATCGTGATCGACTTCACGCACTCTGGTTCTTCGACGACGCGCCGTAGACGCCCCACACCGTATAACCGGTGACGAGGAAATAGCCGCCCGCGATATACGCGGCGATCGCCGCCTGCGAGGTTGCCTGCTGCTTGAGCGTGTCGACCGCGCCGTTGATCACGCTCGAGACCCGCACGATCGCCTTGTCCGACGCGCTGACGGCGGTAGACGCCGGCCCGGCATTGGCCGCTTTCACGCCGCTGAACGCACCCGAGAGCGCTCCCGTGCCGAAGCCCTGCGCCGAGCTGAGCAGCAACTGTCCGACCGTTACCTTCTGGCCGGAGACGGCGTCGGTGAGCAGGGTCGAGACGTCCTTGCCGATCATGCCGGCTGTCGCCTTCGTCAGGGCTCGGAACGCGACGCTCGCCGTGGCGCTCATCCCCTGTGACAAACCCAGCGTGGCCGGCATCGTGGCAAGCCCGCCGATGCCGCCGCTCGCAAACCCGGTCAGCGCACCGGTGCCCATGGCTTCGAAAAAGCCCTTGGCCGTGAAGTCCCGGCCGTGCTGGACGTCGTACTGCAAGCCGCTCGTGCCGGCGCCGCTGATCGCGCTGGTGGTCGCGCTCCACAACACCGAGGTGGCGTTCTGCGCGACGACCTGCGCGGTCGTGAGCGGCGCGGCCGCCTCGACGCTGGCACTCGCGCCGGCCGCGACCTCGGTCGCTCCGGCCGCCGCCCCTTCGACCGCGACCTCGCCCGCCGCGGCGCCCGCGGCCGCACCGGCCGCTTCACCGCCCACGGCCACCGCGCCGGCTGCGGCCTCACCGCCGAGTGCCGCTCCCGCCAGCGCACCGTCGGCCGCCGCGGCTGCCGGTGCGGCGGCGCCGAACGTCACGAAGCTCAGTGCGATGCCGGCCGCGATCACCGCAACCATCGCCGCACCGATGCCGATCTGCGCCCATAGCGAAATGTTGCCGCTCGGGTCGACCATGTTCAGCGGGTTATTGCTCGCGAACACATAAGGGCTCGCAAATTGCCGTGCCGGATCGGGCGTGACGAAGCGCAGCAGCGCAGGGTCGTAGAGCCGCGCGCCGAAGTCGTACAAACCGAGTGTCGCGTCCCACGGCTTGCCAGCGTACTGGAACAGCCAGCTCGGTGCGCCGCTGCCCGCTTCGCTCAACAACCCGCCGAACGGCAGATAGTCGAAACTGGCAACCAGTGCGCCGGCTGTGTCGGTCACGGCCCAGACCGTGTTCTGATGATCGGCGATCGGATACTTCAGGGCGCCATCGTGCACGGCGGCGAGCCCGTTGGCCCCCCAGATGCAAAGCTGCGGCGTGCCGTCGTTCCAGATCACGAGCGGCGTATTGCCCGCGCCCTGGAAACTGATCTGCAACGCGCTGCCCTGCTGACGCAGCACGCGCTGATTGTTCAGGCCGCGTGCGTAGCGAACCACGTTCGAGCCGTTCGTCACGGCGGCGACCGTGCCGAGCGCCGGATCGTATTCCATGCTCAGGCCGCGCCACTGATCGGGTTTGCCGTCGTTGCGATAGTGGAACGTGACGCCGTCGCCGTCTGCGAGCGTCGCGGTGTCGAGCCTGTCGGTGCCCGCGCTAAAACTCGCCGACAAGGTCGCGTCGTCCTGCGTGGCCTTCCAGATGTTGCCGTTCGCGTCGTACTCCGTCACTGCCTGATTGCCGCGGCCGGCGTTGGCCACGACCGCCGTGTTGAAGCGTTGCTGGCCGTCGTACGTGTACGCGACCGAACGCGTGTCGCTCAGCGCGCTGAAATTGAAGGCGGTGTCACGGCTGGCGATCTGCGAGTCGGGCGTATACGTGTAGTTCTGGCTGAACACCGTCTTCGTGCCCACGCTCGCCTGGTGCGTGAGGATGCTGCCGGGCGAGTCGTAGCCCCACGCGTCGGCTAGCGCGCCGCGTTGTGCGGTTTGCAACTGGCCGTCGGCAGTCCATGTATAGCTTGCGATCGCGGCCGGCGTGCCGGGCACGCCGATCGCGGTGATTTGCCCCTGATCGTCGTACGTGTAGACGATGCTCGGCAATGGACCGCCCGCCGGCAGATCGATCTGCGTGATCTCGTTCAGCGCGTTGTAGTGATAAGTCGCGCTGGCCGACAGTTGCGCGGCGCCGGACACATCGAGACGCGTCGTCACGACACGGCCCAAGGCGTCGTAGACCCATTGCTCGTCGACGGTGCAGTCGCCGAGGCCGCGTGCGGATGCCGGCGCCGGATTGTAGGTGAGCGCGCGCGTAAGCTTGCCGAGCGCGTTCGGGTCCGTGCCGTCGCCGTCGTAGCTGTAGACACGCGCCGCGGTTGCGCCGTCGCTCGCACTCGGCCACGCGAGGTTGTCCACTTCCGCGGTGAGTTTTGCGGCGTCCCATGCTCCGGCTACCACGCCCTCCTCGACGATGCGGCCGAGCGCGTCGTAGCGGGTATAGAGGAAGTACTGCTCATCGCCGTCGAGCGGCACCTGAACGAAGCGCGACTGGCCTTTCCCGTCGAACAGATACGACGTGTTGCCGGTATCCGGATCGCTGTAGACGCTTGGCTGGCCCAACGGATTCTGCAAAGTCGTCCGTACGAATGCGGCCGGGTCGGACTGCGGCCCGTTCGTGAACGCATTCGGCAATTTCATCGTGCCGAGGATCCCGGCCGTGCCGGCCGCCGCGTCATAGCTCGGGCTCACAGTGGTTTGCCCGGCGTTGCTGCCGTCGGTGGCGAGTTGCACGGTGGCCACCGCGCGCTTGGCCGTGTCGACGAACTGCCTTCCCTGGTAACCGCCGGGCGTAGTGGTGAGGGTCGCGAAATACTGGCCGGCTTGCACCGGATCGTTCGCGGCACTTGCCGTATAGACGGTGCGCGTCGTTTCGCGCTCGGCGGGACTTGTGGTGTTGACGTCGTGAATCGACAGTTGCAGCCCGGGCTTGCCGCTTTCCACGATGCGGCCAAGCGCCGAGCCGCCGTAGCGCAGTCCGTTGTACGGATAGTTCTGGTCGTTCGAACGCTTGACCGGCCCGTCGGATTGGCCGGCGTAGTACGCCGCGACGTCGCCTTCCATCTCGCAGGTGTTTTGCAGCGCGGCGAGGAAAGCCGGCACGTCGACGAAGCTCGAGCGGTATTGCAGCGGCGCGAACGCCGCGCCGCTGCCGAACGTGCCGGGCGCAATGCGCGTCAGGGCGAGTTGCCGGTCGAGCGCGTCGTAGACGACTTCCATTACGCGGCTGTCGGTCCCCTGCAACTGATGCACCTGGCGCTGGCGTGCGGCGCCGTCGGTATAAGACTGGCCGATGCGCGGATTGGCGCCCGCCATCAGATTGACGATCTGCAACGCGTTCGGCCCGGTGGAGAACGTCAGGCCTTGCGACGGCGTCGCGGCGCTCGCATGACTGAACAACAACTGGCCGTTGCCGAAGAACAGCACGGCGCCCGGCACCATGGCGAGTAGCCATTGGGTCGCCAGATGCGGCGGGGTCGCCAGCGGGGTTTGCACGGTTGTGCCGCCCGCGCCGGTCCATTGCCAGCCGGATCCCGGAGTCCAGCCGATCTGCTCGCCGGCGCCGAACTGGAACGCTATCGTGCCGTTGCCCAGCGTCGCCGGCGGCACCATCTCGATGAAGAACACGACGGCCGGTGCGGCGTTCGCGGCGCCTTGCCAGACCAGCGAGTCGGCGGCGTTGCCGGTCTTGCTCAGCACGCCGTCCGCGGTGCTCCACAGGCCCGGATTGCCGGGCTGCCAGCGGGTGCGCCACTGCGCGCCGTCGAGGAAGGTTTCCGCGTGGCCGCCGTCGGCCATGTGCAATGTCAGTTCGGCATTCGGACTGGCGTTGTTGAACGCATCGTCGGACGCGCCCTGGCGCGACAGGAAGCGCACGTCCAGTTCCTGCAACTGACCGTCGCCGCCGACCGCCCCCAGCGGCCGGTTGTACGCGTCATAGAGCGTGAAGCTGACGTTGCCGCCGGCGTTCATCGTCGCGCGCAGCAGACGCGTGTCCGCGTGCCAGCTTTGAACCGTGACGTCGGTGCCGAACGGCGCGAACAGCACACTGTCCACCAGCACATTGCCGCTGCCGACATTGGCAAGGCGCAACGCGATGCTGCTGGTGCCCGCAGCCAGCGCGACCGACGCGCTCAGATACTGCCATTGCCCTTGCGTGTCGACGAACGCGAGGTGACTCTTCTGTGAGCCACAGTCGATGTCGATGCCCGAGCCGTCGGCGTCGTAGCCCGCGGGCGTCTGATAACGCACGGCCAGCAGATAGGCCGTACGCCCTGCCGCCGGCGCAACCGTCACGCTTGCGCTCGCACCTTTCGGTACGCTCAGGCTGCGGGTGCCGAGCCACGCGTTGGCCGTGTCGAAGGTCGTGCCCGTAAGTGTCCAGCCGCTCGCGTCTTCGTAGGACTGGAAACCGTTCCAGGCGCATTCGGCGAGCGCCGCGGCCTTGAATGTCGCCACCGGCAAACCCAGTGCGGTGCCGAACAGCGTTGCGCATAACGTCCCGGCGCCATCCGCCTGCTGCAAGACGGTGCCGTTGGCCGCGCGCACCAGGTTGCGCGTCGTGCATTGCCAGTCAGCGGGTGTTTCGCCCGGCGCATAGGTCGAAAATGGGAACGCGGCGGGTCCGCCGGTCCAGCTGAAGTCGGCTTCTTCGGCGGGCGTCAGCACGTCGTCGCCCCATAGCGTCGGCCAGTTGCTCAGCGCCGTGACCGCCGACGATGTCGTGACGCCGGCGTTGGTCGAGCTTTGCGCCACCAGGCTGCTGACATCGCTCAGCACGCGGCTGGCCGGGTTGACTTCGCACGCGTACACATTGGTCTGCACGTCGGTTTCGAGTTCGCCCGCGCCGTTCATCGTCGTGCGGGTGACGCTCGCCGGCTGTCCCGTGTAGGTGTACGGCAGCCCTTGCGGCGCGTACACGGTCGCCTGCCCCGAGGCGACGCCGTCCGTCACCGCGTTCTGCGCGGTCTGCAGGACGTACGCGCCATAAAGCTGAACCGGCGCGGCATGCGTATCGGTCGGGTCGCCCGCGCGCATCACATACGCATTCCATTCGTTCTCGACGCTGCTCAGGGTCGTGCCCGATGCATCGCAGGTCACGACGCTGTGCAGCAAGCCGTCGAGCATGTTGTAGTAATCGTCGGGCGCGACCAGCTGGTTGCCGTTCAGGTAGCAACTCGTCACAGAACCATTCACCGGATTCGCGCTGCTGCCACCCGGGTACACGATGCTCTCGAAATATTTGACGACCTCGCCGCTCGCATCGCACGCGGCGCTCGCGGTGTTCTGCGCATAGCAGGTGGTCGAGCTTTCCGACAGGCCGTCGTCGATCGTGATGCTGGCCACGGGCCAATCCTCGATCGGCCCCTGGATCGCGTCGCCCGCGTAGCGATGCAGATTGACGCTGGTGGCGTCGTCGAGATCGCTCGCGGTGTCCGGGTACGTGAAGAACGCCGAGGCTCCGCCCGGATACATGCCCTGTCCCGGCAAATCGTGCTCCTGCGCCGTCCACATCTGCTGGCCGCCGAGCAGTTGGGCGGAGCCGGCCACCCCGCCATTGCGCAGCACCAGCGCCGACGAAGCCGTTGCATGCCCGCTCGGATTCTGCGTGTCGTACGCCGCACAGGCGATAAACGCGGGACCTTCGTTGATCACCGACGCCGCGTTCAACTGATAGCGGTTGCTCGTTCCGGCGGCCTGGTTGATCAGCGTCTGGATGTCGCCGATGCTCTGCGTCACCGCATGCGACCAGTTGGTCGCCACGCCGCGGAAAAATAGCTGCGTGCCGACGCTCAGATAGTCCGGGTTGCCGCCGCTCGCCCAGTTCGCCGTGCTCTGGTTGCTCGGCGGGACGCTCAAGCCGGTGATCGCGGTCGCCGTGTCGGTCCAGTTCGCGCTGGTGCTGTTCGCGTCGTAGCCGACCAGTTGTGCTTTCGGCGAACCGTTGCCGACGAGAATCAGCGTGCCGTAGTCCGGTCCATACGCGTAACGCTGCTCGCCGACGATCACGCCGCTTTGCGGCTTCAGGTTGCTGTTCGCGAGCCACGCGTCGCCATCGAAGCGGATCAGGTTGCCGCCCACCGCGACCATCGCGTTGCCGATGCTCGCGGGCGCCCAACTGGTCGGATACGCGTTGTCGAATTTGTCGATGAAGGAGAACTTCGCCGGCGCGGCAAAGCGGTAGGCGCTGTTCCATTGCAGCACGAACACGTCGTAGCCCTGCTGACCGCTCGACGCGCCACCCGAGGTCAGATGCGAGACCGCCAGCAGCGACACGTCCGAGCTCAGCGCGACTGTCGTGGTATTGCTCGGCGAAAAGCCGAGCGTCGCGCTGCCGCCCTGCTGCCACGTGCCCGTCGGACTCAGATACGACAGCGTGACCTGTGACTTCATATCCAGCGTGGTGAAGTACTCGCGGCCAGCCGTGAACCACGTATAGGAGGCCGTCTGCCGGGTCGTATGCGTCCAGCTTTGGGTCGGCCAGTTCCACGTGAACAGGTCATAGGTGCCCTGATTGGCCGAGGTGCTCATCTGCGGCACGAGCACGAAGTTCTGCCCGGCCAGTGTCGAGACGTGGCCGTTGGCAATCGGCCAGTGCCAGGTCGGGCTGTTGCAACCGCCGCTGCCGCCGCCGGCAATCACTGCTGCGTCCCACTGGGCCCGGCGCGCCGGATCCTTGCGGAACAGGTGCAGATTGGTGTTGGTGCTCGTGTTGTACGTAATCGCAACGAAGTCCGCGGCGGCCAGCACGGCGACCGTCGAGAGATCCGTGCCGCCGTTGCCGTCCACCAGCAGCGGGTTGGATGGGTCCGCCTGCCAGCTGGTCCACTGTCCGTTCCAGGTGAGGATCTGCAACGACAACTGCTGCGTCGCGCTGTTGTTCCACAGCGCGACCGCATAGTCGGGACCGAACCACACGCGCGGCATCGACTGCTGCGGCATGGGCGCGGGCGCGGATAGCGTCAGCGCGCGCTCGCAGATCGGCAACTCGACCTGCTCATACGCATAGCTGGCGCTGCCGCCGGTCGGATAGACGACGCGACGCAACGCGCCGAGGTTGGTGGGCTCGCCGATGTCGAGGTTGTAGTCATAGCCATAGCCTGGCAAATTTTCTTCGGCTGGATTGAACAGCGCGAAGCCGGTGAGCAACCGCTTGCAGGTGTCGCCCGATGTGCCGGCAACGTTGGCCACCGCCTGCGCGCCCGGGTTCGACGGGCTCGGGTCGTAGACGAATGCCAGCGAAAACAGCGTCGAGCCGTCGGTATGCGTGACCGCGATCCCGCTCAGGAACTGCGTCTCGTAACGGTCCTGGAAGCCGTTGGGCGTGATGTCCGGCACGGTCTTGTGCGGATCCGCATATTCGCGCGGGCTCTCCGGTGTCGCATTGCTCCACAGTTTCGGCTGATAGGTGAAGCTTGCAGTACGGTCGAACACGTCGGTGATACTCGTCAGATAGCAGGCCTTGGTGTACGGCTTACCGCCCACGCCGACCTGCTGTTCCGCGCCATGCGTAAGCAGTCCGCTGCCGTCGCGATCGAAGCCGTTGTAGCCGTACGAGACGAATTCGCCAAAGCGGCTATAGGCGCGCTGCAAATGCCACGCACTCGCGTATTGCTGCTGCTTGCCGGTCACGGCGCTGTTGCCTTGCCACAGAGCGAGACCGTTGTCGTCGGTCCATTGCACGGCCCATTCGATGCTGTTGCCGGCACTGACGTTGTAGCCCTGCGCGGTTTGCGCGACGCCGCCGCCGAACGACATCGTCTGCCCCGTCTCGTTGGTCACGGCCCAACGCTCGTAACGCGAGTAATACAGCACCTTCCAGAACTTGTAATTGACCAGTTGGTACGACTCGCCGCCGTCGCTGGCATCGAGCGTTTGCTGATTCAGTTGCAGAACGAATTGCTGCTGGAGTGCATCATCGTCGATCCGCCACGGGCTTGCGCTGCCCGCGATCTTCGCGCTCGCCGAGAGCGGCAAACCGCGCTGCACGAACTCGCTGCGCACGGCGGCCGGCACCGTCTGACCGTCGACCAGCGATCCCGCCAACGCGCCGGCCATGCCGAACAGCGACGGATTGGCGGGCTCGCGGATCAGTTGGCTCGACACGCCCGCCATATTGATCGAATAGGTCGCGGCTCCCGGTGTCGGCGCGCCGCCGGTGTCGAGCGTGATCGCCGATACCGGCAATTGCCAGCCCATGCCCAGCACGCCCGTCGGACGGTCGCGGTTCCATGTCATCGCCTGCTGGTGGACGTTGCTCTCGTACTGGATCGACAGATCGATCTGCAGGCCGTCGTTGCCGGTACGCCCGGGCATCGAAAACAGTGCCTGCGTAAGGTTCACGTCGCCGCGAAACAGGTTGACGCTGCTCTTGAGCACGCCCACCGTGCTGGCATCCATCTGGAAAGTACGAATGCTGGGAATCGAGGAATCAGACATGACGGCCGGCTCCGGAAAGAACGCGCGCACGCGACCGCCCGCGGCCAATGCGGGCGGCGTGAACGCGCAGGTGTAAGGAGGCGCACGCGCGTGCGCCGTTGCATGTTGCGGCGGGTTGCCTGGCCGCTGACTCAGGTGCCGACGATGAAACCGCTGACGTTACTCACGCCGTCGTCCTGCACATGGCCGGAGTTGTCGATCAGCTTCGCCGCGCCGGTAACCGTGACGTCACTGCCGCTCACGCTCTGCACCGACAGACTCACTGAGAACGTTTTCACGTGATGGTCTGAGTTGTCGCGGTACTGCACCTTGTAGCTGCTCAGGAACGGCGTGTAGTGGGCGAACGGCTTGCCGAACGTGACTTTCTGCGTGTTGTTCTGCAACGTGTTGGTGCCGCGCACGAAGTTGCCGAGCGACGGGTCGCAGTTCGCCACGAGTCCCGCATCCACGGTGCCCGATACGTTCCCATGACCCGTGTCGTCGTACATATAGACCGTGCCGTTGATCGACGCGGTGTTCCCGCTCAAGGTCGTGCCGACAGCCGCGCATGCCGTCTCCATATGGTGATCGGTGCCGCCATACGACAGGTAGTAACCGGCGAGCGCGGCTTGCAGCACGTTCGGATCGGTGCCGGGAATCGTGATCGGCGAACTCGACCCGCCGTTGACGATGCCGGAGACATTGCCGAGCTTCAGATTGGAATCGTCGACGCCGACCCACGCGAGCGCGACGACATTGACATAGGACGAAGCCGGATCGAGGTTGTTTCCGCTGGCATCGACCATCGTCGCATGCGCCGTGATCGCGAGGGACGATCCCGATTGATTGACGCTCAGCGAGACCGATATCGTCTGCACGTGATGGTCCGTATTGCCATAGCTCAACGAAAAAGCCGAGATGCCGACCATACGTTGCGTAATCTGGTCGGTGAAGTTGAAGGTGTTGGTAGCACCGGGTTTGATCTGGGCACTCTGAATCTGCAGCGGCATGATATTGCTCCCGAATTTGAATACGCGCGGACAAAGCCAGTCCCTGCCATGGCGATTTATGCGCCGTGGCTTAACCAGCCATTTTTAATAAAAAAAGAACCCCTTTCAGTAAAATACTGAAATAAAACCCAACGTACTTTTATTTAAAAATTTAACATTCCCGCTAAATCAGAATCCAAAATACAAAAGCTCTCCCAGACTCCAGTGAAGGGAATCGGATTGTCTGATTTTGAAGAGCGAAAGCGCAGACCGCACCCTCGCGCACGAACGGAAATGCCCGTCCCGCGGGCCTGATGCCCCCGGTATTCGATGGCCTCCTACAGAACCTCGGCACTCTGAGCGGCCGATAGCCGGATTGCGTCTAAATTGCTGTTATGCGACTCAGTATGGTTGATGGCAACAGGAAATTCAATGTTCAGACCAATTCCGAAAGGCATTGCCATCAAAAAAAAGCGTTTCACTCAGGCGCTGGTTCGGCGGGTAAGGAAAATCACATTCCCAATTGAAAGAGAGATAATTTCAGTCGATTAGCGCAGTTTGACGTTTGGCTATCGGGCATCGATGCAAAGCGGATGAACCGGGCGCGTTGTGCCTTGATTGTGCTCGGGTTGTGATGAGTGCGAGCCCGCACTGAATAAGCTGAAAGCCTTTCGTCGGAGCGGATATGTAGGACAATATGTTCCGTCAGCAGCGCACTCCGCACTCTACCGTCCAGCACACATACAGATTGGATGGTTAGCGACGCCGATACACCCAGAAGACAGAACATCAACCAAACGGGTCAGAATGGACAGCTTGCTTATCGGGCCGGCGACACGCAAACAGGCCGTTTTCGCAGGTACATTTGCGTCGCTTGTTCTGCTCACCTTCGTGATCGCGGGTCCGCGCGCGCACCAGACGTTGCCGGCAATCACTTCCTTCATGCCGATGTGCGCGCTCACGGTGTTCACCATGTCGGGAATCGCCGCGTTCCTTCTCGGCGCCCGCTTTGCCGTGACGCAACAACCGATGATCGGCGCGCTCGGTGGCGCATACGCGTTCACGGCGATCACCGTCGCTTTGCAACTGCTGATGTTCCCTGGCATTTTCACGCGCACTGGCCTGTTCGGTGCCGGCGCTTACAGTGCGGCGTGGATGTGGGTTTTCTGGCATGCGGGATTCCCGCTGCTCGTCATCGTGGCAGCGCTCATTCGCGACCGCTTTCCGGGCAAGTCGATCGAACTGCCTCATATCGACTTCTGGACCTGGGCGCTGATCGGTGTTCCAACCGCGCTTGCCGTCGCGCTAGGCGTCCTCGCTGTTTATGCGGATCTGTCGGCGCCTTTTCATATGGCGCCCGAAACGGGCGTGCTCTCGGGCGGCCGAACCGCGGTCGTTATCTGCTCGCTCGACGTTCTGGCGATCGTCGTCGTTTTGATAAAAGGGCGACTGCGCACGGTGCTCGATCTGTGGATCACCATCGCCCTGCTGGCGTCGTTCGTGGACGCTACCCTGAATCTGCTGAGCATCGTTCAGTTCACGCTCGGCTGGTACGTCGCACGGGTCTTCAGCATGCTGGCTCCCGGCGTCCTGGTCTGCGTCCTGGTTTGGGAAGTCACTGTCCTCTATCGCAAACTGTCCGAGGCGCACACGACTCTGTTGCATACGTCCATACGCGACGCACTGACCCGCGTTTATAACCGCAGCTATTTTGACGACCAGTTTCGCAGGGAATTCGAGCGTGCGACGCGCAACCGTCAGCCGCTCTCGCTCGTCATGGTCGATGTCGACAATTTCAAAGACTACAACGACGCTTTTGGTCATCTTCGTGGCGATGCCTGCCTTAGGGTCATTGCGGACGCGCTGGCAGGAACCGCGCGCCGGCCAGGCGATTTCGTCGCCCGTTACGGCGGTGAAGAGTTCGCGCTCGTGCTACCCGACACGGGATTGAGCGAGGCATCGGCGATTGCCGAGCAGGCCAGGCTCGCAGTCATGGACTTACGATTGACAGCGCCGATACCCGCCGGTCAGATCACCATCAGCGCCGGGTGCGCGACAACGATCGACCCAAACACACTGGGCACGCCCAGCGCACTCGTTCACGCAGCGGATGCCGCGCTTTACGACGCAAAACGTGCAGGACGTAATCGGGTTCAGTCCGTCACGTCGCTGCCGTGAAGCGCGACTGTCTGTTTCAGGGCCAACTGCTCAAGCGATACTATCCAGCAGGTCCAGCAACGCGTCGCCGTCAACAGGCTTTCTGAAGAAACCCAAGGCGCCTCTTTGCAGATAGTAGTCTTCCGTATGCCCGCTCGAGTTCCCGGTGATGATGATGACGGGTGTAAGCGCGTTCGAATGAACTGTTCTTTCGAGTACTTGAATACCGTCAATGGGCCGCATTCCCAAGTCCGTGATAACGCATACCAGACCGGAGCAACCATCGGAAAAGAAATCCAGTGGCGATTCGTAGACTCGTACTCCATACCCGCCAGACGCAAGCAGGTTCGCAAGAGACGTCAAAACGCGCCGGTCGTCATCAATTATGGCGACGGTCCGAACCGGAGGCGTGGGCATTTTTTTCTCCGCTCATCGCTTCTCACGAAGAATTAATCGACCTCAGACATCGGACGTGGTTGTCAGCGATGCTTCGAGTTGCAGTTTGCTGGCCTGCCTGACGAGAGTAGCAAATGAATCCGCCTGCATTTTTCTCATGATGTGGCCGCGATGTACCTGCACGGTGTATTCGGTGATGCCAAGAATTGCTGCCGCCTGCTTGTTGAGCAGACCGCTTGCGAGTAACGGCAAAATCTCCTGCTCGCGAGGCGTCAGCGATTGATAGAGAGCCCAGAGTGTCGTCGCGTCCTCCGCCTCCTTGCGAAGCACGTATGCTCTCGCGAGAGCCGCATCGACCGCGCCCATCAATGCGTCTTCATTGACGGGCTTGGTGAGGAAATCAACTGCCCCGCCCTTCATGGCCAGGACCGCGGACGGCACATCGCCTCTTCCCGTAATGAAAATGACAGGAATTCGCGAGTCCGTGCGTACCAGCTTCTGGACTTCCAGGCCATTCATGTCTGGCATGCGCATATCCAGGATCAGACATGCAACGACATTTTTTTGACGCGGTGTGTCCAGAAACTCTTCACCGGAGCTGAACGCCTGAACGTTTCTTCCGTTTGCGCGCAGCAGTGCGGAGAGTGCTTCCCGCACCCGTTTTTCGTCGTCGACCACGTAGACCAATTCGCTTGCGGATTCCATGGAACCCCTCGGTGGTTAGGTGAAAGTCCCTCCTAACTTCGGCACAGCCGGGCCACGATAATCCCGCTGAATGTCCGTCTCGCGCGGTCGTGCCGACAAAAAACCATTGCCATCGGAAACGTCACATGAGACCACGGACGGCTGTGTTGTGCATCACATGAATATGTAATGGCAGCGCCCAAAATGAAGTTGTAGGCTCGGCACCCGTTGCGAAATGACCCACAAGGTCTGTCACGAATGGTCTGCAAACGTCCTTGCGTTAACGTGTGCCTGAACCATCCCCGCACGGTCTGGCTGCGCAAATGCTGGTGCTGGTCAATGAATGCCCTGGTGGAAAGGCTTACCTGACGCGCCGACCGGCGATACCGCCAGCCCTCGTCAACGTGCTGTCGCGTTCGACCGCTCTATCGGAAGACTAAAGCTGAAGGTTACGCCGCGGGACACATTGCGCACGGCCCAGATCCGGCCCGCGTGTGCCTCGATGATGGACCGGCAGATTGCCAGCCCCATGCCCATTCCTGTTTCCTTCGTGGTGAAGAACGGCTCGAAGATCTTCTTGAAGTCCACCTGTCCCGAACCATGATCCTCCACGTCGACCACCACGTTGTCCGCATCGCGACGCGAGCGAATCACTAGCAGCCTCGGCCGTTCCTCCGTTGCCGCCAGCGCTTCGATCGCGTTGCGCACGAGGTTCACGATCACCTGCTGGATCTGCACCGCGTCCGCGCTGATCTTCGACACGTCTTCGCCCAATATTGTCTCGAGCGAAACCGCGCTGCGCTGGATGTCGTCGGCCATCAGCGTGCATACCTGAAGAATCAGCTTGTTGATATCGAGTTCGACCTTCTGTGGAGCCGTGTGCCTGAAGAGCGCCCGAATGCGGCTGACCACGTCCGCTGCGGAATTCGCGTCGCGGAGCAACTGCTCGGCCGAATATTTGGCTTCGTCGATCCTCGGCGGCGTTGCGGCGAGCCATCGCACGCATGCGCGCCCATGCGCCACGATGGCCTGGAGCGGCTGATTGAGTTCGTGAGCGATGGAGGCGGACAGTTCGGCAACGGCCGCGAGCCTCGACGCCTGCGCGAGCTGCTCCTGCGCATCGTGCAAGGCCTTCGACAGTTCCGCGCCGTCATCGATATCGACGTCGAGGCCGAAGAACTTCATCACCTGCGCGCCGGCCGCTTCAGTACCGCGCTGCTCTCGAGCGTGGCCGACCTCGAGCCTTGATAGCAGGTCCGGCTCATCCGATAAGTGCTCGAGGAGCGCGACGAGATGGTGCCGTACACTTTCGGATCGGCGCGCGCCCTCCTCGATTGCGATGGCCAATTCCGCCCACCGCGGCTGCCGATAATGTTCGGCCAGATAGGCCCGGACAATGATCTGCGCAATGAAATCGAAATGATCGAGCAGATACAGCGAAACGTCGGCCAGAAGTTCTTTGGCAATGCGCTCGTCCAACTCGCCCAGCGCGATGTACGTGCTCCAGGTTTCTCGCAACCCGAGGCGCAGCGCCTGAAGGAGGCTCTGCAGCGGCACGCGCTGATGCTCACGTCTTTGGCTGATTTCCCGGAAAGCGTCCATGTCCTGTGCCGATGGAGGTTCGCCCGACAACAGCGTCTCGAACCATACTTTGGCCGACAGCGCGACGGATTCGTGAACGTCCCGTTTCGCTGCCGGCGCGAGCAATTTGTATCCATCGAACTGGGTCAGTATCGCAAGCGTGCGTTCGACGACAAGCGTCAGATCGGCTGCGATGGACACGGTTTTTTCCCGCAAGTGATTGCTGATCTTTGGAACTTTGGCTAACACGGCTATATATCTATCAGTAGCAGGCGCGCGATTTCGACTGACAAGGAGCGCCGGCGCAGCGATGTTGACGGCTGCGCGCCGACCGGTTCCCGCCTGGTACTCTGCAATGCGATTCGAGGCGGCGTATCATGTGGCAAAAAACGAGTCGTTCCCGGCGAAGCGCCAGTGAGCCGCCCGGCAGTGATCGACAAGCGCGCTGCCTTCTCCAGGGGGCACGCTTCGATCCCAACCCGGTGGACGCATGATCTCCTGGCGCGGCGCGGCCCACCATCCCCCATACAGGGGAGATGCCCGCCATCCCCCAACCCGGGGGATACGCTTCAATAGATGGGGGATGGCGGCAAGCACGCCCACCCCAAAAACAATGTGACTGAAAAATGCGTGTGGTTGGAGAAACGTCCACGATCGGGCCGCATCTTTTCCTTGCAACGAAGGTCGTTCCGCCGCGTTTGCCGGTGGATCTGATCGTTCGTCCGCAACTCGTCGGTCTGGCTGAGCGCGCCGCGAGCAAACGTCTCACCGTGATCAAAGCGCCCGCCGGATTCGGCAAGACTTCGCTGGCGCTCATCTGGCTCGACCGGCTGCGCGCGAACGGTGCGCGGGTGGCCTGGTTGTCGCTCGACGCCGAGGACGACGAACCCGCACGCTTCGTCAATTACCTGGCGCATGCGTTGTGGCATGCCTGCGGCAATGTCGGCGCGGCGGCGATCAGCCTGACTGCCGACGCCGCATTCGTCCCTCTGCACGCCGTCGTTTCCACGCTGATCAACGAGCTTGTCGAAGTCGACGACGAGGTCGTCCTGTTTCTGGACGACTATCACGTGGTCACCCTTCAAGCGGTGCACGACGCGATGTCGTTCTTTATTGAAAAGGCACCGCAGAATGTGCATGTGGTTCTCTGCAGTCGCACAGAACCATCGCTGCCGCTCGCGAGGATGAGAGCAGGAGACGATCTGCTGGAAATCGATGCGTCGGCGTTACGTTTCGACTTCGACGAAACGAAGCGCTTCGTCGAACACGCATTGCCCGGCGTGCTGAACGCTTCCCGCATCGAGACGCTTTTTGCGAGCACAGAGGGCTGGGCTGCGGCGCTGCGCATCTCGATGTCCATGCTCTCGCGCAAGGAATGCCAAGGCGTTAAGGAGCCTGGTGCGCCGTCTGGCACGTCGCGGCCGTTCGCCGCCTATATCGAACACATGTTCGAGCGGCTGCCCGCCGAAATAGTCGGGTTCATGCTGCGCACGTCGATACTCGATCGATTGAGCGCGCCGCTCTGCGAGGCGGTAACGGGCCTGCGCACTAGCCAGCGCATGCTGGACGACATCGCCGAGGGGCAGATGCTGTTGCAAGCGCTCGACTGCGACGGAAAATGGTTCCGCTATCACCATCTGATGGGCGAGTACCTGCGAGCGAAGCTCGACGCACAGCACGCCGACGAGGTGGCGGAATTGCATTGCCGCGCGTCCGGGTGGTATGGCGGCCAGGAGCTGTGGACGGAGGCAGTCAAACATGCGATCGCCGCGGGCACCACGGATAACGCGATCCGTCTCATGGAACAGTGCGCGATGGCACTCGTCAAGAAAGGCGATCTGCTCACGCTGCTCGGTTTGCAGCGCCGCTTCCCCGTGGGTCTGGCCGGTGCACAGGTGAGGGTTACGCTGGCGATCGCCTGGGGAATGGCGCTCGCGTTGCGTTTCGACGAGGCGCTCGCGATGCTGGATACGGTCGAACGTGATATCCCGTCCCAGACCGGCGCCGAGCCCGAAGACATCCGGTGGGAATGCCAGGCGATCCGTTCGGTCGTCGCGGCACTAAAGGACGATCCTGAAGCGGCGCTCGCTATTGCCGAGCCATGCCTCGAGCGACCATCCGCCAATATCTGGACGACCAATGTGGCATCCAACGTCGTGCGCTTCGCGCACTGGAAGGCCGGCAACCTCGAAGCGCTTTACGCCACGCCGTGGATGTCCTATTCAATCGAAGAAAATCAACGCAACCTCTATTCTTCCGTCTACCGGCTGTGCCTGCTGGGACACGCGGAGATGCAACAGTTGCACTTCGAGCTAGCAGAACGGTATTTCACGGAATCGATGAAGCTGGCCGAACGCGAAGCCGGTCCCGATTCGATCTCGGTAGCACTATGCGCACCGATGATCGGACAGATCTGGTACGAACACGGCCGACTGGACGAGGCTGAAACGCTGGTTGCCGGACTGATGCCCGTTATCGACGTAGCGGTCTTGCTAGATAGCGTGTTGATCGCCTATCGCGTCCTCATCCGAATCGCAGTCGCGCGTTCGGACATGAGGCAGGCGTATGCGTTGCTCGATCGCGCGCAGGCGTTGGCTTGCGCACGTGGATGGGAACGCATGACCGCCGCCGCCCTGGTCGAACGCATACGGCTCTATCTTGTGGAAGGCAGGACGGTCGAGGCGGCTGTGTGCGTCGCCCAACTCGATCAGGTGGCGCGCTCCCATTCCCATTCTTCACGCTCCATCTCGCTCGAGATCGAGGATTATCGTGCACTAGGGGCGGCCTCTGTCGCCGCGGCTCAGCACCGGACCGAAGAGGCCTCCGCGTTGTTGAGCACCGCGCTGCAGAGCGCCGAACGGCGACATGGAGATTTCCTCGCGATACGTTTGCGAACCATGCTTGCGCTCGTCTGGCTGGCAGCGAACGAACGCACCCGTGCGATCGAGGTCTTTAGCGAAGTCCTGAAGATCGCCGCGCCCGCAGGGGTGTACCAATCCATTCTCGATGTGGGCCCGGACATCGGCGACTTGCTGCACGCCGTTTGCGACGACGCGCACAATACGGCGCAAACGAACGAGACGATCGCCTACGCCAATCATCTGCTCCATGGCTGGCGGACACTCTATCAGCCCGGCGGCAACCGTCAGCGCGACACGGAGCGCGGATCACTGAGCTCAAGGGAGCGCGAAATCGTCGCCTTGATTGCGAGAGGACAGTCGAACAAGGAAATCGCAAATACGCTTGGAATTGGCGCTGAAACCGTCAAATCTCATATGAAGAGCATCTTCATGAAACTCGGCGTCGATAAGCGAGCTCAAGCCGTTGCACACGCGCGGGACCTCGGACTCGTGGGTCCATACTAGGCCGCGTGCCGAGGGGCCGCTCACGGTATGTGGACTAACGCACTTGCCGGGCTCAGCCAGGGACCATGCCGCCACGAACCGCGGAATTCCGGAACTGAGGTTGCGCCGCCTCAGTCCCGATACAGCTTCCTATCAGAGTCCGTCTGCTCGCCCCGAGCGAGACGTTCCATCCACATCACCACCATACCCGGATACCGCACCTTGCGCTGCGGTGTTCTGTGCCGCGACTTTCGCTTCAGCAGCCTGGATATTTTCCGGGTAATGAACCCAATCGCGCGGGTTGTAACCCGCTTTCTCGAGCTGTTCCAACTGGGCACGCACTTGCGCACGGGTCAGCGACGGACTTGACTGTGCGAACGATGCAAGAGGGACAACGGCAAGCGCCGCAACGAGAACAACCTTGGTGAACGACTTCATGACTTCGTACCTCTTAGATTGGTTGGTGGCAGGACCACACGGGTTTTCTGCCACGGCTGAAAACAGTCTAAGAGGGAGAAGCACTTAGGGTAAGTACCAATTTTGCCAATTCACCGTTGCATCGGCGCACACAATCAAAAAAACGATCTCATCACTTTTGGTATTCCAACACAGAACCGATCGTGTCTTTTCCGCAGACCTCGATCTTGGTGCACAGCTACCCTTATCCTCAGAGGACGCCCTTCAGGCAATCTTCCGCGCGCCAGCCATGCAACCACGCCAACGCGTCGTAGAACTGCTCCTGCGTGCGGCCGACCCAAAGCGAGTTACGCACCAGACGCTCGACACCCTTCGCGTGATAGATGCGGCCCATTTCGCGCGCCGAATACAGCACGCGTGCCGTGCGCGGAATACGTGCGGTCTCGTACAGCTTGAACGCGGCTTCGAAATCGCCGTCGGTCGCGGCAACGGCCGCGCCGAGCGTGACCGCGTCTTCAAGCGCCTGGCAGGCGCCTTGGGCAAGGTACTGGGTCATCGGGTGCGCGGCGTCGCCGAGCACGGTGGCGCGCCCGTCGCTCCAGCGTTCCACGGGATCGCGGTCCGCCGTGGCCCAGCGCTTCCAGGAAGTCGGCCGGTCGAGCATCTGGTGCGGCAGCGGATGGATGCCCTCGAAGTACGACAGCACTTCCTGCTTGCTGCCTTCGCGCACGCCCCATTCCTCCTTTTCGCGGCTATGGAACGTGACGACGAGGTTGTACTGCCGGCCGCCGCGCAGCGGATAGTGCACAAGGTGACAATGCGGACCCGCCCACACGACAGGCGCATTGATTTGCAGATCCGTGGGCATGTTCTCGGCATCGACGACTGCGCGATACACGACATGTCCCGTCACGCGATGCTCGTCGCCAATCAACGCCTTGCGTATCGCTGACTTCACGCCGTCACAACCAATCACCGCGTCCGCGCTGTAGCGCTCGCTATGCTGATCGGTGACGGTCACACCGTCTGCATCCTGATCGAGAGTGCAGACCTGCGTGTTCGTGCGGAACTGGATCAGCGGATGATCCTTCACGGCTTCGAGAATCGACAGATGGATGTCCGCGCGATGAATCACCGCATACGGATTGCCGAAGCGCTCGCGATACGACGCGCCGACGTCGACGCGCACGATTTCCTTCGCGTCGAGCGCGTCCATCAGGCTCAGATAGTCGGTGAACACGGCGCGGCCACGCGCCGCCTCGCCGACACCCAGCGCATCGAGCGCATTGAACGCGTTCGCGGCCAGCTGGATGCCCGCGCCTATCTCCTGGATTTCCGGAGCCTGCTCGAGCAGTTGCACGCGAATGCCCTGACGCGCCAGCACCAGCGCAGCGGCCAGGCCGCCAATTCCGCCGCCGATCACGAGCACGCGGCGCCCTTTGTCTGTCTCACTCATGACTGTCTCCCCATGATTGCCCCGCCATCAAGCAATGTAATCCGGCTGGCGCTGCGGCTGCGCAGCAGCAAATGCCGGGTGTTTCGACGCGTGTTCATACACAGCGAGGCAGCGCGGATAGGCGCTCAGATCGCAGTCCATGCGCAGCGCGTTGGCGATCTGCGGCACGAGGGCCACGTCAGCGAGCGTCGGCTGCGCGCCGAAGCACCAGGGCCCTTCGTTGCTGCGTTCAAGCATGCGCTCGGCACCGGCCATCCCTTCAGCAATCCAGTGTCGATACCACGCGGTCTTCTGCTGTGGCGTCACCTTGAGTTCCGTTTCCAGATAGCGCAGCACGCGTAGGTTGTTGACTGGATGAATGTCGCACGAAATCAGTGATGCGAATTCGAGCACGCGCGCACGCGCCACCGGTTCGAGCGGAATCAGGCGTGGCTCGGGATGCGTCCGGTCGAGATAGTCGATGATCGCGAGTGACTGGCCGAGTTTGAAATCGCCGTCGACGAGCGCCGGCACCGACGCCGACGGATTCACGTTCGCCACGTAGTCCGCCGCGCGATGTTCGCCGATGCGGATATTGACGGGCAACGTGTCGTACGCGAGACCTTTGAGCGCGAGTGCAATGCGCACACGGTACGAGGTCGAGCTGTTAAAGAAACTATGGAGTTGCACGAGTAGATCTCCGTCCAATGCAGATTACGTGTATCAGGCCACGCGTACCGTCACTTCGCCCAGACGCTCGACGCCTACTTTCATCGTGTCGCCCGACTTCACCGAGCCGACGCCTTCCGGCGTGCCCGTGAAAATCACATCGCCCGGTTCAAGGCGGAAGTACTTAGACAGGTCCGCAACGGTTTCGGCCACCGACCAGATCAGATGCGACACATCGCTCTTCTGCTTTGTCTCGCCGTTGACCGTCAGCCACAGGCCGCCACTTTCAAAGTGGCCGACCGCACTGGCGGGATGAATCGGGCCGATCGGCGCCGAACGGTCGAAGGCCTTGCCGATTTCCCACGGACGGCCCATCTCGCGCATCTTCATCTGCAAGTCGCGGCGCGTCATGTCGAGGCCAACCGCGTAGCCCCATACGTGATCGAGCGCCTGTTCGACGGCGATATCCGAGCCACCCTTGCCGATCACCGCGACGAGTTCGGCCTCGTAGTGGTAGTTCTGCGTCTGCGACGGATACGCGAGTTCTAGCGTCTCGCCATCAGCAACGGGCACGACGGCATCGGCGGGCTTGCAGAAGAAAAACGGCGGCTCACGATCGGGATCGAAGCCCATTTCACGTGCGTGCGCCGCGTAATTGCGGCCCACGCAATAGACGCGACGTACCGCGAATTGAGCATCGCTGCCAGCGACGGGAACGGCGATCGGAGCTTCGGGAGGAAATACAAAAGCCATGATGAATTCGACTCGGAGAAGAGGATTGAGCACGCGCCGCGCCGGCGGCGCGCGTAAGAAAATGCCAACGGTTAGCTGCGTTCTTCGCGTAACAGATTCAGCGCGGCGAGCACCGGACGATCCGAATAGCTGAACAGCACGCTTTCCGCAGCCGCCGACAAGTGCACGGGCGCCCACGACGGCGCGACGAACACGTCGTGAGGCTCGAAGGTGAATTCGTCACTGCCGATCTTCACGGCGCCCTTGCCTTCGACGACGCAGTACACGGTTGCATCGGTGCTGCGATATGTGCGGCCTTTGAAGCCCGCAGGCAGGTATTGCATGAAGGTCGCGATGGTCGGCATCGGCCAGCCGCCCGTCGCCGGATTCACGTAGCGCAGCTTCACGCCATCCCATTCGTCGAGTTCGCCGTTGCGCAACAGCGCGTCGAGCGCTTCGCGGCTGCGCTCATACGGGTAGCTGAAAATCGGCGAGGTGGGATCGGTCACGCGATGCCGCACGGGCACCATGTTGTGGCCGAAGCGCGCAAAGCTGTCGCCTTCCGGGCGCGACACGGGTTGCGTCGCCTCGGGATAGTTCTCGGCGAAACCCGCGTCCATCTGCGCGACGAGCGGAATGTCCAGGCCGTCGAGCCATACGACGGGTTCGCCGCCGTCTTCCACGGACGGATTGCCGTGGTCGTGCCACGTCCACGACGGCGTGATGATGAAGTCGCCCGGATGCATGGTCGTGCGTTCGCCGTTGACGGCCGTCCACGCGCCCTTGCCTTCGACGATAAAGCGCAGCGCCGATTGCGTATGACGATGGCTCGGCGCGATTTCGCCCGGCAGGATCAACTGCAATCCGGCGTACAGGTTCGGCGTCATGCTCGACTTGCCGGGCAGGCCGGGGTTTTCGAGCACCAGCACGCGACGCACGGCCTCTTCGGCGCTGATGACGGAACCGGACTGCATCACGAGGTCGCGCACTTGCGCGTACTTCCAGATCGCGGGCTGGGCTTTCGGTTGCGGCGTCTTCGGCACGAGGTTGTGCAGCGATTCCCACAGCGGCGACATGCGCTGCCGCGCGATTTGCTCGTAATAGGCCGCGCGCGATGCGCCCGGAGCGTTGCTGGTCATTCGCGTCTCCTTTCGGTGTCTCGTGGGTCAGGCGCGTCGCGGGTCACGCGTCGCTCTTGTCGACCCTCCGCAATATTTATATGCGACAAAGCTATACTCGGTAAAATGGCAAAAACATCTAGCCCATATGGTTTTGGGTATATCTGCGCAACCACAACGGGAATCTGACGAGAGGATTAGGAGATGGACTGGACTTACCGTCTTCGTCTGAGGCATCTGCAGGTGCTGCTGAGCCTCGCGAGCACAGGCAATCTGAGCCAGTCGGCGGCGGCGCTCAACACGACGCAGCCGGCCTTGTCGAAATGGCTCAAGGAACTGGAGGAGGATGTCGGCCTGCCGCTATTCGAGCGGCACGCGCGCGGCTTGCGGCCTACGTCGTATGGCGAGGCGCTGATCGAACACGCGCGCCGCATCGAAGCGCGCCTCGACGTCGCGCGCGACGACATGCAGGCAATGCGTGAAGGCGGCAGCGGCCTCGTGAGCATCGGAACGTCGGGCGTATCGGCGGCCGATACAGTGCCCCTCGCCGTCTCCCGGCTTCTGGAGCGCATGCCTCGCGCGCAGGTGCGACTCGTCGAGAGCACGATGAACCAGCTGATGCCGCAGTTGGTGCGCGGCGAGCTGGATATCGTCGTCGGCCGGTCTGGCCAGCAGTACGACGATCCGCAGTTGCAGACGCAAACTCTTTACACGGAGCCGATCAACTTCGTCGCGGGACCGCAGCACCCGCTCACCCGCAAGTCGACGCTCACGTGGGAAGACGTGCTTGGTTTTTCATGGATCGTCTGGCCACAGGGAACACCGGTGCGAACGGCACTGGAAGCAGCGCTGACGGCCGAAGGACGCACGCTGCCAGATCATTGCATGGAATCGAATTCCTCGATTCTCAACCTGACATTGCTGAACAACACGGAACTGGTAGGCGTCGCATCGCATCGGGCCGCGCTCCGATTCGAGCAGTTAAACGCCCTTCGTATTCTGCCTATCGAACTCGAAGGGTTCGGGTCGGTCTCGGTCTACTGGCACGCCGAGAACGTCAATCGCGCCGCGGTGGCCATGACACTGGAAAGCCTGCGCGCTTTCGCCGACCCGCATATGGAAGAATGGCACACCGCTTAAGGCCTTGGACGCCGGCCCACGTTCAATCCACGACCGTATCGCCTTGAGACTTCTGGGTGAGGTTCGTCTCAATCTGACGCATGACCTTCCAGAAAATGCGCATATCTTTTTGGGTGATCCCGTCGAATGATGACGAAATCATCTCAGTGAGTTCGGGCAGCATTTCATCGACAAGCCGCTTGCCCTCGTCCTGCAGATTGACGAAGTACTTTCTTCTGTCGTTTGGATCGCGGGTTCGTTGCACGAGGCCGCGTTTTTCAAGGTTATCCAGCGCCGGTACCGCGGTGGTCGAGGCAATGCCCACGCGTTTGCTGAGTTCCAACTGGTTTAGTTCACCGCGTTCGGCCAGGACCCGAAGGTAGTACCAGTACGCGATCGCGAGATTCTCCCTGTCGAGAATCTTCTGTGCTTGCGCGTCGTAGAGCCTGTGTATCGTTCGCGCCATCCACGGCACAGTTCGGCCCCGATCATCAAACACGTCAGAGGGTTCTGTTGCTGCCGGTCGTACGGCAACGTCCATCGTTGCTTTGGCCGCAGTGGAATTTGACTTGGGCATTCGCTCATTCCTTGACATGGAGTCTTTGACTTTATTCACCCCAAAACACATCATTCGATATAACTCTATCTCCAACGGAATCATCTTTTTAAAGATGATTCGTTTCGACAGAGATCATACAACAGATACCCGTCTGTTCGTCTGTATCCGCGAATCCACTTATAGTGCGGGACCGGCGCGCTGCTTTGTTGACGCTCACCGTCTGGCGAGGCCGCTGCCGTTAGTGGCTCCGCGCACAGGGTAACGGCATCAGGCTGTCAGGAAAGCAGCACGCCAATTCCACGCCGGAGTTGGCAACTGCCGCTCCGTGCAACCTCTAGCCTTGCCGGCCTGGATCAGATCGCAAAGCTCTCGAGACTTGCCGGATGGAATAGCTCCCGAGCTTCCAGCCGGCGGCTCGACAGTCCTTCTGCATAGTGACGGGCGAGAAAGCGGTCAACGACATGTTCATTGTCAGCAAAACCGTATGACCAGAAGTCGGTGCCCATCAGCTTGCGAGCGGCACGCAACTGATCCTCAACGAACGGCAACGTAATCTTCGTGGCCGACGTATCGCTCAGCCGAGTCAAGGCAAGAGCCTTGGACTTCTCAAACGCCTTCATTACTGCGCCGGGCAGCCACCGGTGACGTTCCGCGAGCGTCTTCCTGATTCCGAGCGTGTGCATGATAGGGAAAAGCTTCGTGCGCGAATACCACTCGGCGGCGGTCTTGTGCGGATCGTCGAAAAGATACCTGACCTGCGGATGTCCACGGTCGAAGCAGGAAGGAGCGCGCGGCCCGATGACCGCGTCGATCTCCCCTTCTGCCAGCAGGTTCGAGATCGTCTGCCCTTCAGGAGCGTTCTCCAGTTTCACATCGTCAGGCAGATTCAACGAGATTTTCTCAACGCGTGTCGCATCCTCGTAGCCGCCGCGCACCCACGTCACGTCGGAAGCCTTCACGCCGTATTCTTCTTCGAGAAAGAGACGGACCCAGACGTTGGCGGTGAGTTGATACTCGGGCACGCCGATGCGCTTACCCTTCAGATCCTCAGGGCGGTTGATACCGCGGTCCGCACGCACATAAATCGAGGTGTGCCGAAACGCTCTCGACGGAAACACCGGGACAGCGATGTAGGGTGAAGTGCCCGCTGCGGTCTTCACCGAGTAACTGCTAAGCGAGAGTTCGCAGATATCGTAGTCCGCATGTCGGAAAGCACGGAAGAATATCTCTTCGGGATCCTGCAACATGAAAACCGGATCGACACCCTCGATCTGCACCTCGCCATCGACCAGCGGCCGAATCCGGTCGTAGTTGCCTACGGCGACGGAAAGCTGAAGCTTGCTCATTGCGTCTCCTGAACATTACTGAAAATGCAACCTCTGCGGGTTGATGCATCGTCTGGTGGCTCACGACTCCTGTCTCGCTTTTTCCGATTGCGAGGGTGCCAACGCAGCCCAACCTTCATCGCGATCGACAATCGAATCAATTCGTTTTATATAGCATGATCTTACAAGGAATTATGCGCGTCAAGAAGTTCTCAGGGCGAGACGACACGCGCGCCACATGAGACGGATATGACTTTGTCAGGGGATTCCCTGGAGTTTCTTGACATCATTCATTCCGCGACACATGATTCGATATAAATCGATTTTCAACAAGATCCAACAGAAACCCTTAAAGCAGGAAAACCGCCATGGACACCGCTACGACGGAGAACTGGGACCGCGAGGCCGACGTCATCATCATGGGAGCCGGCGCGGCTGGCATGACGGCGGCAATCGTGTCAAAGAACGAAGGGCTTGTGCCGCTCGTTCTCGAGAAGACCGACCAGGTCGGGGGCACCTCCGCTTGGTCGGTGGGCATGATGTGGTTCGTCGGCAGCGCGCCTATGCAGGCGGCCGGCTTCAAGGACTCGTTCGACAAGGCGCGAAAATACTTTGCCGCCACGGTCGGGACCAGTGTCGACCGCTCATTGCAGGAAGCCTACATCTCGCAGGGCCGTGTCGCGCTCGATTACCTGTTGCGTCACTCCGAACTGGAAGTCATGGCGCTCGAGTATCCGGACTACAGTCCCGAACTCGAGGGCGGGATGTTCGGTCGCGCTCATGCCCCGCTCGAATTCGACGGACGCAAGCTTGGCGCGCACTTCAAGGATCTACGTGCCCCGCTTCCGGCCTTCGCGCCATTCGGCGGGATGATGCTCGACCTCGTCGACCTGCTCCATTTCCTCTCCTTCACGCGCTCGGCGCGGTCGTTCTTCCATGTACTGAAGCGCTTTTTTCGCTATGGCGTGGACCGGCTGAACTATCATCGCGGCACCCGGCTCGTCGGTGGGAATGCATTGATAGGCCGCTTGTACAAAACAATGCTGGATCAGAACATCGACGTCTGGCTGCGCGCGTCCGCGACCCGGCTGATCATGGATGGCGGCAAAGTCACGGGCGCGGAAGTGGTGCGAGACGGTCGGACAATCCGCGTACGCGCTCGCCGCGGCGTCGTCATTGCGACGGGGGGCTACCCCGGCAACCAGGTCATGCGTCGGGAGCACTCGCGACAACCAACGGTAGAACTCGGACTTGGGCTGCCCAGCAACGTCGGCGAAGGCATTCATCTTGGCGAATCGGCCGGCGGTCGACTCGACCACAACGGTCAGGACACCGGCTTCTACGTCCCCATGTCGGTCTATTCGAACGACGCGGGTGGCAAGGAACTCTGGGGGCACTTCATGCTCGACCGTCCCAAGCCCGGCTTCGTTGCCGTAGGCAAGGACGGACACCGCTTCACGAATGAGGCGGCGTCGTATCATGCCTTCACGCAGGGCATGTTCAACGCAGGCGCAATCCCGGCCCACCTGATCGCAGATGCCACGGCGATCAAGAAGTACGGGATTGGCGTCATCTTGCCGGGCAGCTTGTCGTTGCGACGCTATGAGAAAGCGGGCTACCTGTTCAGCGGTCGCACGTTGCGTGAACTTGCCGGCAAGATCGGCGTCGACCCGAGCGGACTGGAACGCAGTGTCGAGCGCAACAATCGCTTTGCGAAAACCGGTATCGACGAGGACTTCGGGAAGGGATCATCTGCGTACAACATTTATAAGGGTGATCCGACACACTCGCCAAGTCCCTGTCTCGGCCCCATTGAAAAGGGGCCCTTCTACGCCGTCAAGCTGATGCCGGGCGACTTTGGAACGAGCCGCGGGCTCGTGACCGGATCTCACGGAGAAGTTCTCGACGACGATAGTCGCCCGATTCCCGGACTATATGCCTGCGGCAACGATATGAACTCGCCAGTAGGCGGTCATTACATCGGTGCCGGAATTACGCTCGGGCCCGCATTGACGTTTGGATATCTCGCCGCCATGGCGCTTGCCGCGAATGATCAGGCCGAGGTCATCAGCAAGTTGGAGTCCGCTTCATCGCGTACGCAAGACGTCGGCCTTTCCTGATCAAATACCGCAAACCGCTGAATCGTCCATTCGATGAAGGCGCGTACTCCGCGCCCTCGTTTCGGCATCCAAACCTTCACTGTCTTTCAATTCGCTTGCGCGCTCGTCGTCCTTTGATTGGCGGTTTCCTTATATCGCCTGTCGTCGCCCCGTATGTATGCGCACAAGGAGTTCATCATGAAAGACAGTTTGCCCATTTACCGGCTCGAACCCCAAGACACCAGCGTCAAGCGCCTGGCGATGCTCGGGCGGCAAATCTTCGGCCTGCACGATGAGTTCCGGCTCAGCGAAACGCGCGACGGCAAAGTACTGCGCAACGCCCACCACCTCGTGGAAATTGCCAATGCCAGCGGCGCGGTATGGGCCGCTGACGAGTCGCAGATGTGGCGACCATCAGTCAGCGCGGAACTGCCGGGCGATGACGACGCACTGTCGATAGCCAAAGACTTTCTGCATCGCGAAGGTTTGCTGCCTGCTTTGAAGGCGCCGTTTTCCTATGGCAAGCCGGTGATCGGCGGCACTCATTTCGCGTTACGCAAGGACGGCAAGCGGCAAAACCGGCGTCTTGACGTACAGGTGGTGTACCCGGTTATGGTCGACAAGATTCCCGTAGTCGGCGGTGGCAGCGATCTGACTGTGACATTGGGACACAAAGGCAGCGTGATCGGCTTTAGCGGCGGCTGGCGCACAGTGGTGGCTGAATTCGACGCGAAAATGATCGCGCCGGACAAAGTGAAGGAACAATTTCACGGCCTCATGAGCCAGATGAAAATCGAATCCTTCGACATGTCGCTCGCCTATTACGCAGCGCCGTCGTTTACCGCGCAGGAGTTCCTCTATCCGGTGTACGTGTGCCGCGCCACGGCCGTGTTCGGCAAACAACGCGTGCCGCTTCGGCAGGTCATGCTCGCCGCCACCGACTTCGGTCCACCGCTCACCTTCGGCGAGCCGCAAGCGAAACGGCCGAAATCGGCCAAGCCCGCCACGGTGTCGAAGGAAAAAGCCAAGACCGAAGCTGCCGGCAAACTGCGCCGGTCGTTTGCCGCCGCAACCGTGACGCGGCCGTGGGAAGCCGGAACATCGTGGATCGGACAGAGCGGAGGTTTGGCGGGGAGCCAGGCCAACGCGCAAGGATTCGTCGACGAATGGGCGGCAGCAGGTTGGCACATCGATTTCAACTGGGGCGATGCCAACGCATGGGAATCGGATTGGCGCCGCAACGACGACACCTGGGTGGACAACGCCGACTTCGTGTTCTACACGGGGCACGCCAATATGAACGGCTGGGTGCTATCCAAACCCGACGACGGATTCCTCGACTTCGCCGAAGTCGGCGCCGGACCACAAACACCGGGCGACCTGTGGGGCCAAAGCGATCTCGAATGGGCGACGATTGCCGCCTGCGGCCCATTGCAGGACGACCTGCTCGCAAGTGGCGGCGGTGACGTGCTGGCCCGCTGGGATGGCGCGTTCGATGGCATGCACATCCTGATGGGCTACGGCGCGATCACCTTCGACAACACCGACGAAGGACGCAAACTCGCCCAGTACGCGAAGGGCGGCAGCACCATCATCGATTCGTGGTTCCGCACAGCCCGGGAGATTCAGCCGGCGACGAACGGCGCCGCCGCGCCCGATGGTCCGAACGTCTGGGTCGGCGCGATGTGGGTGGGCAAAGACGGAGTCGATCCCGTCAATGACCACGCATGGGACTATGGCTCGGTCGCCAATGATCCGACCTCGCCGACGTGGCTCGCCGCGATGTGGACGACCTGCTGAGCGCAACACTCAGCCTCGTACTCCAACTGCTGTAGATGTGCGTCAAGCGGCACACGTCTGTGGCAGTTGGAGGCGTCGTCGATGAACCACTCTCCAACTGCGAACCTACGCCGTTGAAATGAAAGCGGATCCGCCGTGTGCGCCGATACGGTTCCGCTTTGTATCGCAACGTATCTGCCGGGTTCACCGATACCCGCGCATACAAAAACCGCCCCTCCCGACACACGCGGGATACCTCCGCGCGCTCCAATACGTCCACCCTACATCGAATACCGCCTGCCAATCGCTCGTGAAATCGTGAAATCATGTTGCCATTGATGGGTAAGCCTGGCTTCATCGCCGATCGGAGACTTTATGTCAGACAACCTCCCTCCTCACTCGCCCTCTCGCCGCCGTTTTGTCAGCGTAGCAGCGGCGGCCGTTGCCGCCGGCTCATTGAGTCAGCTCGCGTTCGCGGAAACGAATCAAGCGATTACTGAAGTTGCCCCGGCGACGGGCGGCGAGAGGACCGCCATTCGCCGGCTCCGCGTGCATGTGCCGGAATCGCAACTCATCGACCTGCGCCGACGCATCAAGGCGACGAGATGGCCTGATCGGGAGACCGTCACGGATAACTCGCAAGGCGTGCCGCTCGCGATGATCCAGGAACTCGCGCGCCATTGGACAACCGACTACGATTGGCGCAAGTGCGAAGCGAAGCTCAACTCGCTGCAGAATTTCGTGACCGAGATCGACGGACTGGACATTCATTTCATTCACGTCCGCTCGAAACATGAGAATGCGATGCCGCTCATCGTCACGCATGGATGGCCAGGTTCGGTGATCGAGCAGCTCAAGATCATCGATCCGCTGACCAATCCAACCGCGTATGGCGCGAGTGCGTCCGACGCGTTTCATCTGATCATTCCGTCGTTGCCGGGCTACGGATTTTCAGGCAAGCCGACCACGACCGGTTGGGGCCCCGAGCGTACCGCGCGTGCATGGGTCGTCCTCATGAAGCGCCTCGGATACGAGAAATTTGCCGCGCAAGGCGGCGATCTCGGTGGTGTTGTCTGCAACGTAATGGGCAAGCAGGCGCCACCGGAATTGTTAGGCATCCACGTCAATTTCCCGGCGACTGTTCCACCGGAAATCACCAAGGCGCTTCAAGCCGGCGATCCGCCGCCAGCCAACCTCTCCGCCGACGAAAAGCACGCTTACGAACAACTGAGTTCCGCGGCCATGAAGCGACGCGCCTACGCATTGGAAATGGGCACACGCCCGCAAACGCTCTCTGGATTGTCGGACTCTCCCATTGGCCTCGCGAGCTGGCTTCTCGACCATGGCGACGGGTATGAGCAGCCGGCGGCGGCACTGACCTCGGCCGTGTTCGGGCACTCCGTCAACGGGGAATCGGCCGGCGAGCTGACGCGCAACGATGTACTCGACGACATCACCCTGTATTGGTTGACGAACACGGGGGTTTCCGCGGCGCGTTTCTATTGGGAGTCGCACTTCAACTTCCTGGCCGCCGCCGATGTATCCGTCCCCGCTGCCGTAAGCGTCTTTCCGCGCGAGAACTATCAGGCTCCGCGCAGTTGGACAGAGCGGGCGTATCACAACCTGATCTATTACAACCGGCTCGATAAAGGCGGCCACTTCGCGGCGTGGGAGCAGCCGCAACTATTTGCCGAAGAGGTCCGCGCAGGGTTGAGGCCGCTGCGCGCGTAAATGAGAAATTGCCGGACTCGGACCACTACCCGCAGCAAGCGACAACGGTCCGAGTTCGGCGTATCACGCGGCCGCATCGCGCTACGGCAGTTCACGCAGCATTCACATGCCGCCGAGCCTGTTCCTCGAGATAAAGCGCCACCTCTTCGGCCAACGCCTTAGCGACCTGCGGACGATGCGCCGTTCGCTTGTAATACGCGTCAACGGACGGCCACTCGGCAAGATCGACACCGCTATGCTGCGCCCAGTTCAGGACGGTGACGAGATAAGCGTCCCCAACCGTGAAATGCTCCATGAGAAACTCGCGCCCGCGTAGATGCCCTTCCAGTACACCGAGTCGCAGGTTGATTTTCTTGCGTGTGTAGGTCTGAACGTCGGCCGTCGCATGCGGATCGAGCAGCGGCACGAATACGGCTTTATGAAGCTCCGTGCTGATAAAACCCAGCCATTCCTGCAATTTCGCGCGTTCCGCGGTCCCCACTGCCGGCGCGAGCCGCGCTGCCGGAAATGCGTCGGCAACATACGGCAGGATCGCGGTGTTTTCCCTGAGCAGCCAACCCTCGTCGGTACGCAAGACAGGCACCTGACCTAACGGGTTGATCGGATAAAAATCGGAGCCGTCACGCAACTGCTTCGACTTCGTATCGACTTCGATGAACTGCGCGTCGGCATTGGCCTCGTAGAGCGCAATACGTGTCGCGAGCGAACAGGCGAGCGGCGAGAAGTAAAGCTCCATGCTGGCGCCTCCGGTCGTTGGAATAATTTTTGTACTATAGTGTATAAAAATCGACGCGGCTAGATAATTTTATGCACAACGGTACAAAAAGTGAGAAGCGTTCGCGCGGACGGCCTCGTGGCTACGATTCCGAGCAGGCGCTGCGCGACGCGCGGGACGCGTTCTGGCATGGCGGCTATTCCGGCACCTCGCTCGACGCGCTGAGCGACGCGACCGGCATGAACCGGCCGAGTCTGTACGGCGCATTCGGCGATAAACACGCGCTCTATCTGAACACGCTGGATCAATACATCGAACTCGGGCTTCAGGGGATGGAAGCCGCGCTCGCCGGAGATCGCCCATTGGCGAAGGCCTTGCAGTCGGTGTACGACGCCGCGCTCGCCATGTACCTTCCTCCTGGCGAGGCGCCTCGCGGATGTTTCCTGATCGGTACCGCACTCGTGGAATCAAGAAACGATGGCGAAGTTCGAGACAAGCTCCTCGGCGGCCTGACTACCTACGATCACGCATTCGAGCGGCGGCTGGAACGCGCCAAAGCCGAAGGCGAACTTAGTGCGGACTCGGATCCGGCCATGCTGGCGAAAATCGCCTCGGCAATCCTTCACAGCATCGCGCTGCGCTCGCGTGCGGGCGACTCGAGCGATTCGTTGCGAGCAACCGCCGACGCCGGCATCGCGTTGATCTGTGGCACGCGCGACGAGCCGCCAGCCGATCCGCAACCACGCGGGCGACGCAAAACGAAGTCCTAGATTTTTACCGAAAGCTAGAGGCCGTCGATCAAAGATCCAACGTCACGCCCGCATCGCCGGCAACCGGATGTGCCATGCAAACCAGTGCCGCGCCGGGTTCGATTTGCGCCTCGACTTCGCCGTCGTACTTGACCTTGCCCGACAACAGTCGCGTCGAACACGTCCCGCATACACCTGCTCGGCAACTGGACGGCGCGTCGATACCGTGCGCTTCGGCAAATTCGAGCAAGCTGCCGTCGCGCGGCAGCCATTGAATCGTCCGCTCCGAGCGCGCGAAAGTCACTTGCACAGCGCCGGTGTCTTGCGCCGAAGTCTCAATCGGTTTCGTCTCCGCGTTTACGACAACCGCACGCTTGACGGTCGCCGGACCGAAAGCCTCGAAACGAATCCGCTCATCCGCGACATTCAAGCCGCGGAGGCCCTCATACAGATCACGCATGAACGACTCGGGGCCGCACAGATAGAAGTCATAGTCATCGAACGGAAGCACGCGCTTTAACGCGTCGATAGTCACACGCCCGGCCGACACGCCTTCGGCCAACCCATCGGCGGCGCTATCGAAAAGATGCAAGGACAGCGCCGCATTGCGCGCGGCAAGCTCTTTCAATTGCGCACTGAACGGACGTTCGCGATCGCTGCGCGCGCCGTGAAAGAAGAACAGCCGCTTCGCTCGCGCAACCTCACTGGGAGATGCTGCCAACGCATGCCGAAGCATCGCCATCATCGGCGTGATGCCGATGCCCGCCGAGATAAGGACGGCGGGCCGCGGGCTGTCTTCATCGAAAACGAACGCGCCGCGCGGCTTCATCGCTTCGATTTCCGTGCCGTCAATGAGGTGCTCATGCAGCCATGCCGAAGCCACGCCTTCGCGCTTCACGCTGATTCGATACCGCTGCGGATCGTGCGCATCGGAAAGCGTGTAGGTGCGCGACAAAGGGGTGGCGGAGTCCGACACCGGCACGCGGATCGGCAGAAACTGCCCCGGCTTGTACGGCGACAACGGCACACCGTCGACCGATTCGAAATAGAAGGAGCGAACCGACGCTGTCTCATCGACCACGGCCGCAACCTTCAACTTATGCCAGGGCGATGCAGCCACCGGCTTACGCACCGCCGCCGCAAACTGCGGCGCATACTCGACGTCGGACCAACGGAACGGCAATGCGCTCCGGCTGCGCCGCACTTCCTGCACGTGAAAACGCACGAGCCGTTGCGCGCCTTCGAACGCAGCCAGTTCCGCGCCGTCCCATACGATCTCCGCGCGCGCCGCGATATACAGTAGATCGCCGCTCGCAAAGTCGATGAACAGCAGGCCGGCGCGCGGATCGTGGATCAGGTTGCCGATCGTATTGAAGAAGTTGTTGCCGATAAAGTCGGGCGTCGTCAGCGTGTGCTCATCGTCGACTCGAACGAAGCCTGGCGCGCCACCGCGATGCGACACGTCGACGCCGCGGGCAAGGTCCGCATCTTCCGCAAGATTCGCGCTCGCGATAAAAAACGTATCCGCCCGCGCCAGTAACTCGCGGTCGGCATCACTGAGTTGGGTCGCTATTGCCAGCGGCGTGGCAGATTCAGACGAACTCTGCTCCACCCAGGTCGGCGTACGGCTCTGAATGTACTTATTGCAGTTGCCGAAGCTCTGGCGAACGTCGAGCGTCAACGCGGCCCCGTCCACCGACCTCACGACGCCGTTGATCCGGTTGCGCCTGCGAGTCTGCGGCTGCAGCCCCAGGCCGCCGATCATCGAGCCCTCCCGCCAGCTATCCGCGAGCGGATCGCCGGGCAACACCCCGCCCTCGATGCGCAACGTCTGCGCATCCGGCGACGACACGAAGCCCGGCATGCCGGCGCGCACCGTCGCCCACGGCTGCCCGTGTCCGTCGACACCGCCGAACACCATGAACGGCTGCTCGCTGAAAAACTTGCGATGCTGATCCGGCATGTAGCGGCGAATCCCCCGGCGTCCGGACGCTTCCGCCATGCTTCTCACCCCGGCACGCTGCTGGGCGGCCAGTTCGGCCGCGTGAAACGGCGAGGCGTCGACGCCCCAGCCATTCAGTGGGATAAAGGTGGACATGACCGGACTCCGGTGTCGTGAAAGATCAGCCGCTCATTCGGCGAGCAGCCCCGCTTTTGTCGACGGCATCGCGATGAACCGCGGCAATGCCTCGACGCGGCGCAGCCACGCACGAATGTTCGGATACGGGTCGAGCGACACGCCGCCTTCCGGCGCGTGCGCAATGTAGGTGTGGGCGGCGATGTCGGCAATCGTCACCTGATTGCCCGCCGCGAACGGCTTGTGCGCCAGTTCGCCGTCGAGCACGTCGAACAGCTTGACGGCCAGCTTCTTCGCGGTGTCGTGATCGTGCGGCGCACCAAACACGGTGACGAGCCGCGCCGTGCACGGCCCATAGGCGATCTGGCCGGCCGCGAGCGACAGCCAGCGTTGCACCGCGGCCGCGCCGAGCGGGTCTTCCGGCAGCCACGAGGCGTCGCCGTAACGCTTCGCCAGATACACGAGAATGGCGTTCGAATCGAACAGCGTGATGTCGCCGTCCTGAATCGTCGGCACCTGTCCGAACGGGTTGAGCGCCAGATACTCCGGCTTGCGGTTCTCGCCGGCCTTCATGTCCAGTTCGACCACTTCGAACGGCAGATCGAGCAGGGTCAGAAACAGCTTCACCCGATGGCCGTGGCCGGAAAGCAGGGTCGTATGGAGGCGGATCGGCTGGGCGGGTCGGGCAACGGGCATGACGGGTTCCGGAAAACGTGAAGGAATGGATCGAGCATAATGCGCACGAGCCACCTTGCAGAAGCCTGATAATCCGGGAAACACAATCAATCGAAGATGGACAATCCACCATGGCCGACGTACGCGACGTAAACCTCAACCGCTTGGCGATCTTCGTCGCGGTCGTCGACGCGGGTTCGCTGACCGCCGCGGCAGCGCGTCTGGGTCTCGCCAAGACGATGGTCAGCACGCACATGCAGCGGCTCGAGGCCGAGGTGGGCGCAAGCCTGCTGGTGCGCACGACACGGCGGCTCGGTTTGACCGAAGCGGGCCGCGCATTCTACGACGCGAGCGTGAAGATCCTGCGCGCCACGGAAGACGCGCTGTCGGCGATCGGCGGCGAAACGGCGTCCGTGCGCGGCATGTTGCGCGTGAGCTCGCCGATCGATTACGGTTCGCTTGCCGTCGCGCCGGTGCTCGTCGAACTGCGCCGCACGCATCCGCAACTCAATGTCGAGTTGCTGTGCACCGACCGATATGTGGATCTCATCGCGGACGGCATCGACGTCGCGATTCGCCTCGGCCGGCTGGCCGATTCCAATTACCGCGCGGTGAAACTCGGCAGCTTCGTCAAGTGGGTCGTGGCGAGTCCGGATTTCGTCGAGATATGGGGACAGCCGCAGACGCCCGCCGAATTGTCGGCGATGCCCTTCTGCGCGTTGACGGTCCTGCCGCGTCCGCTGACGCTCGACTTGCAGCGCAACGGAGCTAAAGGCGATGGCGACGCCGAGACCGTGCGCTGTGAAAACGCGTTGCTCGTGAACACCGCCGACGCCTGCCGTGCGGCGACACTTGCCGGCGGCGGCTTCGGCCTGTTGACGGACTTCTCGATCGGCGGCGACATCGCCGCCGGGCGGTTGATTCGCCTGCTGCCGGAATGGGCGACCGAGCCCGCGAGTATTCAGGCTATCTTTCCGCCCACCAGCCATCCTCCGCCAAAAGTGCGCGCGCTGATCGACACGTTCAAGAAGCAGCTCGACCGCGCATCGTGACGGCGTGGATGGTGTCCCGTGACCCGGGACACCGCAAAACCTGAAAACCTTCGCCGCACGTCAGAACGAATGCCGCATGCCGATCCGCACGTCGGTCTGCGTGTTCGATGTGGACGGCGTAAAGCTATAACCGATTACCGCGTTTACGCCATCCGACGCGCGCAGGTAGTCGCCGGAGATATAGACGTCCGTACGCTTGGACAACAGGTAATGGAGCCCAAGCGAGCCCTGGTTCCAGTGATTGCCTTCGAACCGCGTGTGCTGATAGCCGCCGTACAGCATCAACGCGGGCGTGAAGGTGTACGAGGCGCCCGCCTCATAGACCTGCATATGCGAGGTTTCGCCGAGACCCTTGATGGTCGTGTAGGTGAAGTCGCCGCTCAGCATGACGTTGCCTATCGTATAGGCGGCGCCGACCGCGAACGCCCCTTGCTTGTCGACCGGGAACGGCGACGAGCTATACAGGTCCGTCACCGCGCCGGTCGCCGGATCGACGGATACGGTCGGCTTGCCGAGGAACGTGCGCGTGCCGATCATCGCGTATGGGTCGAATGCATAGATGCCGTTCGGGTTGTTCAACTGCGTATAGGCTGCGCCCATGTTGAAGGCGCTATGCTCGTAACGCGCGCCCACGCTCCACGCGCTCTTGTTGTGGAAATCGCCCGCCGTATTGCCGAACGAATACATGCCGCCGAACGAGAAGCCCGCATAGTCGTTGGAGAGAAACTTGACCGAATTCGGCAGCCGGTCGCCGTTCATCCGGTCGAAGTCGCCTTGATGGATCGCGTAGCCGCTCGCCCATGCCGAGATGTTATAGAGGTAGACAAACTCTTCAGTCATGTCGAGCTGATTACCCAGCGAAAGCGTTCCCCAGTTGTTCTTCAAGCCGACATAAGCCTGGCGTCCGAACTCGGCGCCGCCGAATGCTAATTGCCCGTTGCCCAAGTGAAAACCCGATTCGAGCACGAACACGGCCTGCAAGCCGCCGCCGAGATCCTCGACGCCCTTGAAGCCGATCCGGTTGCCGTACGAAATACCGTCATCGAATTTGAACTGGTGAGCCCCGCCGGCATTGTTCACGTAGGTGATGCCGGCATCCAGAATGCCGTACAGGGTGACGCTGCTTTGCGCATGGGCAGCCGTCGGCGCGCATACAGCGCTTGCCGCGATCGCGAGTCCCGAAAGGCTGACGGCATTTCTCTTCTTCATCTAATTCTCCCCTGCTCTTTGCCTGCTTATTTCGTTGGATAAAGCGATCCCTGCTGCGTGCTGTTGACCAGCGCGCGGCACTTCTCGCATGACGGGCAGTTCGAAACCGGCTGAGACCGAGTGAAACGGATTGGAGCTATCTACGATGCATGCAGTGACCAATCATGTCCGCATCGCCGGATCAAGAATACGAGTCCAGATTGACGAGGATTCGACCGGATGCGACATAAATCTGTCGCACGGCGACCTCATCGTTAGGAATGCGGCGGTTATTTCACGCCGAGTGCGGTTTGCACGGCTTGCAGGCCATTGGCGCCGCTGGCTGTGTTCACGCCGTCGAGCCACGACTTCAACAATTCGGGGTGACGCTTGAGCGCTTCTGTCGCCGCCGCGTCCACGCCCGTCTTCTTTTCCAGTACTTCGGTGATCACGCCGTTTTCCAGATCGACGTTGAAGGTGAGTTGCTTGAACAGGCGGCCGATATTCGGACACTGCGCCGCATAGCCACTGCGCGCAACCGTATTGACCGTGGCGCCGCCGTAATTGGGCCCGAAGTACCTGTCTCCCCCATCGAGGTACGTGAGCTTGAACTTCGTGTTCATCAAATGCGGCTCCCAGCCGAGAAAGACAATCCACTTCTTCTCGCGCACCGCGCGCTCGACTTGCGTAAGCATGCCGGTCTCGCTCGATTCGACGAGCTTCCAGTTACCGAGTCCGAACGCCTTGTCGTCGACCATCTTCTTGATGTTCTGATTGGCCGGCGCGCCAGGCTCGATGCCATAAATCTTGCTGTCGAACTTATCGGCATTCTTCGCCAGATCAGCGAACGAATGGATGCCGGCAGCGGCCACATAGTCGGGCACGGCCAGCGTGAACTTGGCGTTGCTCAGATTCGGGTGCACGACCTCGATCGACTTTTCCTCTTCAAATGGTTTGACGACCGGCGCTTGCGCCGGCATCCAGTTGCCGAGGAATACGTCGATCTGCCCTTTCTTCAGGCCTTGATACGTGATCGGCACCGACAGGTTCGCGACGTTCTGTTTGTAGCCGAGCGCCTTCAACAGCACGCCGGTCATCGCATTGGTCGCGTCGATGTCGGTCCATCCCGGCCCCGCCATGTTGACCTGCGCGCACGACTGTGGCTCGGCGGCCGACGCGAAAGTGGCTGCCGCGCACAGTAGCGCAACGCCGGTTACCGCCTGTTTGAAGAGCTTTTTCATTATGTCGGCTTCCTGTTCGTGGGGTGGATGGGGTCGTTAGCAGCGTGAGGATCAACGGGCGACGGCGGGAAAACGCGCCATTGCTTCGAGCGTATCGAGATCGATGTGATTGCGCATATAGCGCTGGCTCGCATCGACGAGCGGCTGCCAGTCCCATGACGCGACCGTGCCTTGCGTCGTGGAAGCAAAATGAAAATGGCGACGCCGCTGGCTTTGCAGCACTTCGTCGTGCAACGCGGCGAGGTCCCAGCGTTGCGCGATTTCCTCACGAAATGCCGCGACCTGTGATGCATATTCACTGCGCGCGGCAAGGTTCTCGCGTTCGAGCGGATCAGCCGCCACGTCGTAGAGTTGATCGGGATCGGCCGGCGTATGAATGAACTTGAAGCGCCCACGCCGCAACATCACAATCGGCGCAATCGCGCCCTCAGCCAGATATTCGCCGATGGCTTCGTCATGGCCGCCTTGAGTCCCCAGCAGATGCGGCACGAGGCTTTGTCCATCGAGCGAATCGGGCCACGCAGCCGGTTGTTCGCCGCGCGCCAGTTCGACCAGCGTCGGCACCAGATCGAGATGCGAGACGGATGCCTGAACGCGATGCGGGTCGAATTGCTGCGGTGCGTGCACGATCAGCGGAACGCGACAACCGCCTTCGAAGAAAGTCATCTTGTACCAAAGGCCGCGCTCGCCGAGCATCTCGCCATGATCGGACGTCACGACGATCACGGTGTCTTTCGCGAGCCCGGCTTGGTCGAGCGCTTCGAGGATCGCGCCGAACTGGTCGTCGACGTAGGAGATCGCGCCGTAGTAGGCGCGGCGCGCATTGCGGATTTGTTGATCGGTGGGCGGCGTGCGATCGGTTTCGCAGACATGGCGCAAGCGCTTCGAGTGCGGGTCGGCGTCTTCGAACGAATCGCGAAACGCGGGCATGTCGATATCTTCGTCGCGATACATGTCCCAGTACTTTTGCGGAATCGCGTACGGGTCGTGCGGGTGCGTCAGCGAGGCGACCATGCAGAATGGCCGCGCGTCTTTGCCCGCATGACGTTCGCGCGCGATGTCGAAGAGTTTCTGACGGGTGGTGAACGTGACCTCGTCGTCAAAGTCGAGTTGATTGGTGCGCACGCATGGGCCCGCGTCGATCACGGAACTCATGTTGTGATACCACGTGGGACGCGCTTCGAAGTTGTCCCAGTCGGGGGTCCAACCGAAGTCGGCGGGATAGATGTCGGTGGTGAGCCGTTCCTCGAACCCGTGCAACTGATCGGCGCCGCAGAAATGCATCTTGCCGGAGAGAATCGTGCGATATCCTTCGGCCCGAAGATAATGCGCGAAAGTCAGCGTCTGCGACGGAAATTCCGCTGCATTGTCATAGGCGCCGATTGCGGAAGGCAGCTTGCCCGACAAAAAGGAGAACCGCGAAGGCGCACACAGTGGACTCGCGCAATAGGCCGATTCGAACACCACGCCCTGTTTCGCGAGGCGATCGAGATTGGGCGTTTTCGTCAGACGGTGTCCGTAAGCGGCGAGCGCGAACGGCGTCATTTGGTCGGCCATCAGAATGAGAATATTCTTCCTGGTGTCAAGCATTGGTGCGTGCCTCGAATAGAATCGCAAGTGTTGGTGCAAATGTCGTGATGGATGCAACTGCGAGCGGCTGCCAGCGTGCCGAGCCCGCCATGTGCACCACTATTGCCGTCCAATTCGCCGCTGTGAAGACGGCAATTCGTTATGTGCCTATAAGAGGGTGTTATGTCGAGACAGGATCGCTTGCCGCCGATGCAGGCGTTGACGGTGTTCGAATCCGCCGCGCGTCTGGCCAGCTTCACGGCGGCCGCGCGCGAGCTGGGTTCGACGCAGCCCGCGGTGAGTCAACGCGTCGTGCAACTCGAGGAAGCGCTGGGCGCACCGCTCTTCGAGCGCGGCCATCGCGGCGTCACGCTCACGGAAGACGGCGAGCGGCTCTTCGAAGCGGTGCGCCACGCGCTGGATACGATTCGCCTCGCCACCAGTGAAATCCGCGCGCGGCGCACGCCGCAAACGCTCACGCTCTCCACCGACTTCGGCTTTGCCACCTATTGGCTGATGCCGCGTCTATCGCAGTTCAAGGCGCTGATGCCGGACGTCGACGTGAAGATCATCACCTCGCAGAACGTGTTCGATCCTTCGCACGATAAGGCGGATATCGCCATTGCGTTCGGCGACGAACACGCGGACTGGACCGCGCGCGGCGTGGTCAAGCTGTTTCCCGAGCGCGTCACGCCGGTGTGCAGCCCCGCCTTTCTCGCGGCGCATCCGTCGTTGCGCACGCCGTCCGATCTGCTGAACCTGCCGCTGCTGCATCTCGAGCCGACCCAGCCGGCGCGCTGGCTGTCGTGGGCCGACTGGTTTGCCGCGCACGAACTGGATGCGCCCGCCGCGCATCGCGGCATCACGTTCAACAGTTTTGCGCTCGTGGCCCATGCGGCGATCATGGGTCAGGGCGTCGCACTGGGCTGGGCGCCATTGATCGACGAACTGCTTGCCACCGGGCAACTGGTCGAACTGTTCGACCCGCCGGTCGTCACCGAGCGCGGCTATCTGCTCGTCACGCAGCGCGCGGCGACACCCGTGGTCGGCGCCTTTCGCCATTGGCTGCTCGGCGAATGCGGGCTCGACGCCGAATGAACGCCTGCGCGCCAGCCTGACGCTCCCGTTCCAGCGCGACGGCGGTTAGCTTCTATCCGCGCGCCCGCCTGATTTGCTCTACTGCGAAGATGCATGCCGCGCCCCGCGGCATCGTCCTATCGTTCAAGTGGAGTGCGCATGCCCGCCGATTCCCGTCCTGATCAGCTGGTTCTCACCGTCGCCTGTCCGAGCGCGGCTGGCCAGGTTGCCGCCGTCGTCGGCTTTCTCGACCGGCATCATTGCTATATCGACGAACTGACCGTTTTCGACGACGACCTCAGCGAGCGCTTCTTCGTGCGCTGCGTGTTTCATGGCGTCGACAGCAGCGAGACGCTGCAAGTCACGGCGCTCAAGCACGAATTCGAGCCGATCGCCGAGCGTTTCCGCATGACGTGGGCGATGCACGACGTCGGCACACGGCCGAAGGTGCTGATCATGGTGTCGAAGCTCGAGCACTGTCTCGCCGACCTGCTGTTCCGCTGGCGCATGGGCGAGCTGAAAATGGACATCGTCGGCATCGGCTCGAATCATCGCGATCTCGAACCGCTGGCGCAGCAACACGGACTGCCTTTCCACCATCTGCCCATCACCGCGGACACAAAGCCGCAACAGGAAGCGCGCCTGCTCGATCTGTTCGAGACGTCGGGTGCCGAGCTGATGATTCTCGCGCGCTATATGCAGATTCTGTCCGGCGAAACGAGCCGTGCGCTCGCGGCGCGCGCGATCAATATCCACCATTCGTTTCTGCCCGGCTTCAAGGGCGCCAAGCCGTATCATCAGGCACATACACGGGGCGTCAAACTGATCGGCGCCACCGCGCACTTCGTCACCGACGATCTCGACGAAGGTCCGATCATCGAACAGGTGGTGGAGCGCGTCGATCATTCGTATAGCCCGGAGCGCTTGCTTGCCACCGGGCGCGACGTCGAATGCATTACGCTCGCGCGGGCGGTCAAGGCGTTTATCGAGCGAAGGGTGTTTATCAACGGGGATCGGACCGTCGTACTGCAATAAACGAAAACGCCGCTAAAAAGCGGCGTTTCCTTTAGACGTTGCCGTTTCATCAAAGCGGCAACGCGTTCACACGAACGGCACAATCACTTCACCCAGCTATCCACCCGATCGCTATGCGCGCTGATCCACGCATCGGCGGCGGCGGTCGGCTTTTCGCCGTTTTGCGTCGCCAGCATCACGCTGTCGATTTCGCCGGGTTTCCATTGAAACTTCTTGAGGAACGCGACCACCGGCGGCGCCTTCTTCTCGAGTTCAGGATTCACGACGCTATCCACGTGCTCCGCTTCGCCGAACACCTTCTTCGGATCGTCGAGGAATTTGAGCTTGTACTTCGCGAACATCCAGTGCGGCTTCCAGCCCGTCACGATGATCGGCTTGCTCGCCGCTTCCGAACGCGCCAGTTCGGCGGTCATCGCGCTGCCCGAGCTCGGCATCAGCGTGTAGTCGAGACCGTAGGCCTTGATCGCCTCGCTGGTCTTTTGCATCACGCCCGCGCCGGCGTCGATACCGACGATGCGCGAACCGAACTCCGACTTCTTCGCTTGCAGATCGCCCAGGCTCTTCACGTCGACGTTATCCGGCACGATCAGCCCGATCTTCGCGTCGTTGAAGTTCGGACCGAGGTCGACCACCTTGTCCTTGAAGTTGTTCCAGTACGCGCCGTGCGTGACCGGCAGCCACGCCGACAGCGTCGCATCGAGGTCGCCGCGCGCCACGCCCTGCCACATCACACCGGCCGCGACCGGCACGAGTGTGACCTGATAGCCGAGGCGCTTCTCGATCACACGGGCAGCCACGTTCGAGGTCGCGACGCTGTCGTCCCAGCCTTCCACGTAACCGATCTTGATGGTCGGCTTGCTATCGGCCGACACGCTCACGCTGCTTGCCGCCAGCGCCGCGCTCAAGGCGCTCAACACGAATATCTTTCTGATCAGTCTCATCGCCGCTCTCCCGTTTGCCGTCAAAACAACCCAATGAGCATTTAGAATCGCCAGCCAGAATTGCCGGGTAGCGTTGTTTTCCGACATCCAGTTGTCCCCACGCGACTTCGTGGCCACTGGACACAGCATCCTTCTCGTCTTACTTATCCACGACGAGATCGCTCAACGGCTTGCTGCAGCACAGCAGCACCATGCCCTGATCGATCTCACGCTGACGAATGCCGCCGGCGTGTTTCATCGCGACTTCGCCCGACACCAGCTTCACCTTGCAAGTGCCGCACATCCCCTGCGTACACGAAGCGGGTAGCCGCACGCCCGCTTTCTTCGCCGCGTCGAGCACGTGTTGGGCGCTGCCGCATTCGATCTCGCGGTTGCTCCTGGCGAAACTCACCTTGAAGCGCGTTTCCGTTTCGACGGAAACGGGCGCCGGTGCGGACGCGGGCGTGAACCCGGACGCCTCTTCGCGCGCCTCGATAAAGCTGTCGGCAGTCACCGGCGCGAGCGCGCCTTGCAATGCGTCCGCGACATGCACGGTGGTCAATTGCGCGGCCACTTCGCTGACCGTCTCGAAGGAAAAACTTTCCTCGTGATAGTGGCTGCGATCGAACCCGCCCTCGTCCAGCAGATTGCGCACTGCTTGCATGTACGGCGCGGGGCCGCAGGTGAAAATCTCCCGCTCCAGATAATCCGGCGCGATGAGCTTGAGCAGCGGCAAGGTCAGAAAACCGGTGACACCTGGCCAATTCGTGCGCGCACCGAGCCGTTCGCACACAAACGCGGTGCGGAAATGGGCCTGATTCGACGCGATCAGATCGAGCTCGCGCGCGAAGATGATGTCGTCCGGCGTACGGGCGCTGTGCACGAACACGATGTCGCTGTCTTCGCCGAGTTCATGATGCGCGCGGCTCATCGACATCAGCGGCGTGATACCCGAGCCGGCCGATAAAAACAGAAACTTGCGCGCCGGATGCCGTGCGCAGGTGAATTCGCCCGACGGCCCGAGCACGCGAACTTCGGCGCCCGCGTGCAGATTGTCGTGCAGCCAATTGGAGACCTTGCCGCCCGGTACACGCTTCACCGTGATCGAGATCGTGTGAGGACGCGTGGGCGGCGAAGAAATCGTATAGCACCGGTTGATCGATTCGCCGTCGATCTCCAACTCCAGCGTAATGAACTGCCCCGGCTCGAACACGAACGCCCGCCCGGACGGCGCGCGAAAGAAAAAGCTCTTCACGTCGTGCGTTTCCTGACGAACCTGGCAGCACACCAGTGTATCGTCGGTATCGCTATTCCAGCGTGGCGGCAACGTCTCCCAGAACCGCGGCTGCGTGACGCGGCTCGCAGCGTGGACCGGAGCCGGCTCGGGGCTGAGCTGAAACGTCGCCTGATCGCGCATCATTGTTTTCTCCGACTCCTGGTTGCGGTGTCGCGCTCAGCGCATGAAGGACACGACTTTTTCGCCGTGCGAAGCCGGCGCGGTATCGCCTGCCTCATGGGTTTGGGGTGCATTGCTGTAATCCGCCATGCGCGCGATGTACCACTCGCAGAACTTTTCGACGAGCCCTTCCGTGAACGGCGAATACGGACCCGGCTCGTACGCGCTGCTCGTCGCGCCGCGTTGCGAGTATTCGACGAGGGCGCGATCCTGATCGTTGGTCGCGCGCCACACGGCGGTGAGGTTATTCACGTCGTAATCGATGCCTTCGCGCGCGTCCTTGTGCACGAGCCACTTGGTGCGCACCAGCGTCTTGCCTGCCGAGAGCGGAATCACCGAAAAGCTGACGATGTGATCGCTCATGAAGTGATGCCACGAATTCGGCTGCGTCCAGAACGACAGGCCGCCGAGATCGGCCTGCTCGAAGCCGCCCAGCAGTTTTTTCGACGCCACTTTCGCGTCGAGCGTCTGCGATTCACCATCGCGATCGAGCGGCAGGCGTTGCGTGCGGAAACCCGTGACCAGATCGGCCAGCCGTTCGATTTCCGCCGAGGGCAGCTTCATCGCTTCCCATTGCGCGGTACGGCGAGCCACCGTCTCTTCGAAGGCGGCCATGCCTTCTTCGTTGGCCGGCGAGCGCTGATAGCCGAAACCGTATTCGTAGAGCGAAATGGTCAGCTCGGGATGGTTCGCGACGCAGTGATAGCACTCGCGATTGTTCTCCATCGTGAGCTTCCAGTTGCCGTCTTCGATAATGTCGATCGAGGCCGCGATCTTGCAGCCGGCCAGATCGTGCGGCAGCAGGTACGGTTCCATTGCGGCACGCATCACGCCGAAGTCGGTCGGCGGATTGTCAGCGAGGCAAATGAAAATCAGGCCCGCCAGATTCTCGACGTGCACGGCCTTAAGGCTATGTTTGCAGCGGTCGAACTGATCGCCCATGTGCTCGGCGAACATCAGATCGCCGTTCAGGTTGTACGTCCAGCTGTGATACGGGCAGACGATATTGCCGAGCGAGCCTTTGTCGGTATTGCACAGGCGCGCGCCGCGATGGCGGCAGACGTTGTGAAACGCCCTCACCTGCATGTCGTCGTCGCGCACGATCAGAATCGAATCGTTGCCGATTTCCACCGTGATGTAATCGCCCGGCTCCGGCACGTCCGGTTCCACCGCGACCTGAATCCAGTGCTGACGGAAGATCGCGTCCATGTCGAGCGCGAAAATATCCTCGCTCGTATAGAACGGCGCTTCCAGCGTGTAATTCTTCTTGCGGCGTTCGATCATTGCGCGAACGTCTGCCGAAACTTTCATTGTGTGCTCCGTTGCATGTCACGTCTGGCGCCGCGCCAGGCCCTCCTGGTCGCATGCTGGCCCGAACCGGAAATCAGTAATCCACGAGTTGATGCTCGCGCAAATACGCCAGAATCACTTGTGCTTTTTCGACAGAACTTCCTTCAATTACGACGCTGCCGCCGCGGCTTTCAGTCGTCGTCGCCGAGAGCATGCGGGCGTGGCCGGAGCGCTTTTCGGCAGCGGCGAGGCGCACCGGTTTCGCGCCCGCCGGGCGCAGGGTCCAGGCGAGGTCGTCGGGGTTGGCGGCGGCCTGCGTGGCGACCGGGCGAATCGAGCCTTCGCGCAAGCGCGCATACGCGTAGGTCGGTGCGGCGTTGGCCAGCGGATGCACGGCAATCAGCGCGGGCAGCCGCACTTCCACGCGACGGCGCAAACCCTTCGGCATGAACTGGCGGACTTCCGCGCAGCCGTCGCGCAGCGCGATGTCAACGGCGGCGCCGACCAACGGCATCTCCAGCGCATTGGCGACGCGATACGGCAGCATGCCGCTGTCGAACGCGCCTTCGGCACACGTGCCGGTCAGAACGAGGTCGTAGCCACGCAGACGCGCAGCCAGCGGCGCGGTTGCGTCGGCTTGCAATTCGGGTGTTGCGGCGATCTCGAGCACTTCGACCGAACGTGCGCCGAGCGCCAGATATTCTTTCAATGCGGGATTGGACGGATCGCCCGCGTGCAGCACGTCGAGCGTCGCGTTGTGCGTTCTGGCGAGCGAGAGCGCCAGGGTTAGCGCGGCGGCGTCGTTGCGGCTGTAGCGCGCAGTGCCGCTCACCGGATGACGGCCCACGGAAACGAGGATGGCGATCTTCATGCGAGCGCTCCTTCGACGACAGCCTTTGAATTGAGCAGCGCCGCACCGGTTCCGCGCGCCGTGCGCGCCGCGGACGCCGCTTCGTTGAGCGCCGCGATGGTTTCCTGCGCGTCCGCGATCAGCGTGAGATTCGCGCGCTTGGCGATCGGCGCGCTGGCGTCCAGATTCACCGCGATCACATGCCGGCAATCCTTGATGCCTTGCAGATGCTGCACCGCGCCGGAAATGCCGAACGCGATATACACACTCGCTTCGACGGTCTTGCCGGTCGCGCCGATCTGCTTGTCGCGGGTGAACTTGCCGTCGTCCACGGCGACGCGGCTCGCGCCGATCGCCGCGCCCAGCGTAGCCGCGAGACGCTCGAACGCCGGCACGTCGCTCACGCCGTTGCCGGCTGACACGATGAAATCCGCCTCTTCGAGCGCGAGTTGCGCGGCGTCGATTTCCTCGATGCCGAGATCGCGCACCACGCCTTGCTGCGAGGCGGGCTCTCCGTCGAAGCGCCACATGACCCGTTCACCCGCACCGACGAACGGCAATTTCGGATCAACCGCGTTGGGCGCTAGCAGCACCACCTCGGGCAGCTTGCGCGCGGCGAACGCTGTATTCGCCTGAACATAGGCCGCCACATGCGCGGCATCGATCTCGACGACATGCGTCGCGACGCTTGCATTCGCGGCGGCGGCATAACGCCGGCCAAGATCGCCGTCGCCGGTCGCGTTATCGGGCAGGAAAATATGGACTGGCGCATACGCCGCGACGCACGCAGCCAGCGCGTTCAGTTCGTCTAGCGGCGCAAAGTTACGGCGATCGAACATCGGCAATTCGATCAGCTTGTCGGCGCCGAGCGCGGCGGCGTCGCCGCTGAACTCGCCGAATACCAGCAGCACGACTTCGGTTGCCGAATCGGCGATCAAAGCAGCGCCAGCCAGAGTTTGACGTGCGTGATCGTCCAATGCGCCACGGTCGGCATGCGCGGCCACGAGTATCACGCGCTGCGGCACAGCTGTGCTCCGGCGCGGTTTGGCCTGTTCACGATGCGAGGCGCCGCCGTGCGTGGCAAATTCCAGTGAACCAGTTACGCCCGTCACGCCGAGCGTGATGCGTTTGAGTCCGTCTGCCGTGATCGTGAACGGACGGCGCGGATCGATTCGTTTGAGAGTGTTCATCGCGTTACTCCAGCGCCGCTGCAACCAGTTCGGCGACGTCCAGCACTTCCGGACGCGGCCCGACCACGCCTTCGAGCATCGCCGTGCAATTCGGACAGCCCACCGCGACGATCTCCGCGCCGACGGTTTTCGCGTCGTCGATACGGATATCCGGAATACGCCGCTTGCCCGGAATGTCGGTTAGAGGCGCACCACCGCCACCGCCGCAGCAGCGTCCGCGCATACCGTTGCGCTCCATCTCCACGACCTTGATGCCGATGGTCTTCAGCAAACGGCGCGGCGCTTCCGTTTCACCGTTATAGCGGCCCAGATAGCACGGGTCGTGATACGTGATCTTGCGATCCGCGAAGGCGGCCACCGCGCGCGGCGTCAGCTTGCCGCTCGCGACCAGTTGCTCGATCAGCGCCGTGTGATGCTGCACTTCATAGAAGCCGCCGAGCGCGCGATACTCGTTGCGCAGGCTATGCAGCACGTGCGGATCGGCGGTGACGATCTTGCGGAACGAGTACTGCGAAAGCGTGCCGATCAGCTTCTGCGCGAGTTGCTGGAAAGTCGCTTCGTCACCGAGGCGGCGGGCCGTGTCGCCGGTATCCGTTTCCACGCCGCCCAGCACCGCATAGTCGATACCGGCGCGATTCAGTACTTTGACCAAAGCGCGCAGCGTGCGCTGATAGCGCATGTCGAACGCGCCTTCGCCTGCGATCAGCAGCACATCCACCGGACGCCCCGGCTGCGCGACCTGCACCTGCAGATCAACGGCCCAGTCGTAACGCGCGCCGATGTCGTAGCCGTTCGAGCTGCCCGCCTCGCGCAGATTCGCGAGCGTGATCGGGCCTTTGCCCGGCACGCTGCCTTCCACCAGCGTCTGATTGCGGCGCATATCCACGATCGCGTCCACGTGCTCGATCAGCATCGGGCACTCCTGCACGCATGCGCGGCAGGTCGTGCAGGACCACAGCGTGTCCGCTTCGATCAGACTGGAAATCAGCGGCTTGCCCGGCGCGCCAGCATGCTTGCCGACTGGAATGCCTGGCGTGGGACTGCCCGCGTATTCCGCATCCGTGCCGCCCACCATGCCCGTGACCAGATCCTGAATCAGCTTCTTCGGATTGAGCGGCTGACCGGCGGCGAACGCGGGACACGCCGCTTCGCACTTGCCGCACTGCACGCACGCATCGAAACTGAGCAACTGGTTCCAGCGGAACTCGACCGGCTTGCCTACACCGTATTCTTTCGCGTCGAGCAGCGGCGCTTTCAATGCGGTAGGCGGCACCACGTCGGTGTCATTGCGCTCGGCGAAACGCTCCTGGCGCGGATGAAACGCGAGGTGCAGCAAACCGGCGAGCGCATGCTTCATCGGACCGCCGCGCGCCGCGCCGAACGTCATCGCAAACGCGCCCGCCGCGATCAGCAGCGCGACGATGATCGCCAGCGCGCCGGACATCGCGCCGGCAGGCAGCGCGATAAAGAGCACGAGGCCGAGTGCGAACGATCCAAGCAACAGCGGCAAATGATCCCAAGGTCCGCGCGAGAGCCGGGCCGGCACCGCTTTCGCGCCGTGACGGCGGCGCCAGACGAACACCGCGCCGACCAGCATCACGAGCGCGGCGAGAAAGATCAGCTTGTCGAGCCACGGCGAGTAAATCGCCAGACCGTAGTTGACGAACACCAGCGCCATCGCGAGAATCGCGCCGCCCGCGGTCGCCACGTGCGTTTTGGCAATGTACGGATCGCGCGCCACCACATGATGCAGATCGACGAAATAGCGCTTGGGAATCGTCAGCAGATTGGCCCAGCCGTATGCGCCCGCCGCCGTGGCGCGGCCTTCGCGCCAATACGCGGCGCGTTTGACGAGCGCGAACGCCAGACCTGCTACCGACAACCACAGCAGGACGGTGATGACAAACACGGGGCTCATCGTCAGAAATCCTTGCAAAGGCGCAGCGCATCGTAGATCGCGCCGTGAATGTTGTGCATGGAAATGCAGTCGCCGACACGGAACAGCAGGAAGCGGCCATTGCCGAGCTCTTCGCCCAAAGACGGTTGCGGCTCGGAGGCGAACAGCTTGTGCACGTCCACCTGACCGCGATTCACCGACTCCGGCTTGAGCTTCCAGTACAACTCGTCATTCGGCGTGCTGCCGTTTTCGATCACCACCTGATCGACCGCGCGCTCTTCCTGCTCCTCGGTGTACTCGTTGCGGATCACGGCGATCTTCTTGCCGTCTTCCTCGTAGACCTTGTCGAGCCAGTAGTTCGGCGTGTGGATCACGCCTTGCGCGTAGAGCCGCCGGTAGAAAATCGGGAATGTGGTCCCGCCTACGTCGTCGGCGACCTTCACGTCCGGCGTCACGATCTCGACGTTCGAGCCGCGGCTCGACATGAAATCGGCCACGCCCGCGCCGGCATGCGTGCTGACGCCGTCGTACACCAGCACGTTCTTGCCCGGTTCGACCTTACCCGAGAGCACATCCCACGAACTCACGGCGAGGCCTTCGTCGACGCCCCACGCCGCCACTTGCGACGTGAACGACGAACCGCCCGTGGCGAGCACGACGATGTCCGGCTTCTCGGCCATGATGGTTTGCTCGTCGGCGGCGACACCGAGGCGCCGGTCCACGCCGAGGCGCTTCGTCTCCATGTCGAACCAGCGCACGATGCCCGCCATCTGTTCGCGTTGCGGCGCTTTCGCGGCCAGCATGATCTGGCCGCCGACGTAGTCGTTCTTCTCGAACAACACCACGTCATGACCGCGCGACTTCGCCACACGCGCCGCTTCGAGTCCCGCCGGACCCGCGCCGACCACGACCACCTTGCGCCTCGGCCCGCGCGTCTTGGCGATCACGTGCGGCATTGTTTCTTCGCGCGAGGTCGCGGCGTTCTGTACACAGAGCACGTCGAGCCCGTTGTACTGGCGGTCGATGCAATAATTCGCGCCGACGCACTGCTTGATTTCGTCCTCGCGGCCGTCGCGGATCTTGATGACCATATGCGGATCGGCGATCTGCGCGCGCGTCATGCCGACCAGATCGACCATGCCGCTGGCCAGCAGCCGCTCGGCCTGGCCCGCGTCGCGAATGCTTTGCGCGTGCATGACGGGCAGCTTCACCACCGACTTGATGCCCGCCGCGAGATGCACGAAAGGCTCGGGCGGCAGCGCCATGGGCGGCATGCAGTTGGCCAGCGTGTTATGCGTGTCCGCGCCGGAGCCGATCACGCCGAGGTAATCGATCAGGCCGGTTTCGCTCATCGCCTGGGCGATTTCCTTCAGTTGCTCGTGGTCGAGCCCGTCTTCGTGGAACTCGTCGCCGCACATCCGCAAGCCGATGCAGAAATCCGCACCCACTGCTTCACGCACGGCCTTCAACACTTCGGTGCCGAAACGCAGACGGTTTTCGAGCGAACCGCCCCATTCATCGGTACGGAAGTTGGTGCGCGGGCTCCAGAACTGATCGATCAGATGCTGGTGCGCCGCCGAGATTTCCACGCCGTCCATGCCCGCATCTTTCACACGCTTCGCAGCCGCTGCGAAATCGCTGATGATGCGGCGGATTTCCTCGACTTCGATGATCTTCGCATTGCCGCGATGCACCGGCTCACGTACGCCCGACGGCGACATCAGATGCGGCCAATGCTCGCCATGAAAAGCCGAGCGGCGTCCCATGTGCGTGGCCTGAATCATGATTTTCGCGCCATGCGTGTGCATCGCTTCGGCGAGCCGCGCGAGCGGATCGATGATCTTGTCGGTCGACAGGTTCACCGACTTCCACCAGCCTTGCGGGCTGTCGATCGACACCGGACTCGATCCGCCGCACACCGCGAGGCCGACGCCGCCCTTGGCCTTCTCCTCGTAGTAACGGATATAGCGGTCGCCGGGCAGGCCGCCTGGTTCCGCATAGACCTCCGCGTGCGCGGTGCTGACGATGCGGTTACGCAAGGTCAGCTTGTTCAGCGTGAGAGGCTTGAAAAGGTTCGGGTAACGCATCGCGATCGACCTCGGAATGGAGTACTTTTTTGCGCTGTGTCGTGCGCGGTCAGGAAGCGCGCGGCGACACTTCGAACACGCAGTGGTCGTGGTGCTCGGCCGCGCATTGCGCTTCTCTCGAATGGGACGGCGGCCCCTTGCGCGAGGCGTCCGGCGCGGTGTCGTTGACCCAGTCCATCGCGCCCGCGAACCAGCCGGCGAACATATAGCAGAGCTTGCCGACCTTGCCCGGCTGCGCCAGCACGAACGACGAATGATGCAACTCGATGCGCGCGTGCGAACTCGACGGATCGGCTTCGGTGATCGTGAAGATGCCCCAGCCGCGTTGCGACAGACGCTTCAGGTAATGCTCGAACACGGCCATGCCGGCAATGCCGTGCTGCTTCGCTTCCTTGTCGCACCAGAAATACGCGGACTTGTAGCCGGCTTTGTAGAGAATCTCGGCATACGTATCGAGTCCGAGTGCTTCTTCCACGGCGGTGTGGTTGTTCGTGAAGAAGTGACGCGGCACATATAGCATCGGTAGTGCGTCGGTGGTCCAGACGCCGGTGTTCGCATCGACGTCGATAGGCAGTTGGGGTTGCATGTGGAGGCTCCGTTTTTATGTGTACGAGTGAGATTTCATTAGCGATGCAAGGTCACACCTTCCACACTTCCCCAAACACCCGTACCCAGTTTTCACCCATGATCTTCTTGATGCGTGTCTCGCTCCAGCCGGCGCGTTCCATCGCGGCCGTCAGGTTCGGAAACTCGCCAATCGTGCGGATGCCTTCCGGATTCACCACCTTGCCGAAGTTCGTCAACTGGCGATAGCGGCCTTTGTCGTGCGTGATCCAGTCGAAGAACTCGGTGCTATAGCCTTGCGTGAAATCGGTGCCGATGCCGACCTGGTCTTCGCCGATCAGATTCACCACGTATTCGATCGCTTCGATATAGTCCTCGACGGTCGCGTCCGGACCGCGCTTGAGGAACGGCGCGAACATCGTCACGCCGACGAATCCGCCTGCGTCCGCAATCTCTTTCAGTTGCTCGTCGCTCTTGTTGCGCGGATGCTCTTTCAGACCCGACGGGCAGCAATGCGAGTAGCACACCGGCTTGTTCGACGCCGCAATCGCTTCAGAGGAAGTCTTGCCGCCCACATGCGAGAGATCGACCATGATGCCGGCGCGGTTCATCTCCTGGATCACTTCGCGGCCATAGCCCGACAGACCGCCGTCGCGTTCATAGCAACCCGTGCCCACCAGGTTCTGCGTGTTGTAGCAAAGCTGCACCACGTTCACGCCGAGGTCCTTGAACGCTTCGATATAGCCGAGGTTGTCCTCGAAAGCATGCGCGTTCTGAAAGCCGAAAATGATGCCCGTCTTGTTCTCTTTCTTCGCGCGGAAGATGTCGTCCGTGGTGCGCACGAGCGTGAGGATCTCGCCGTACTCGCGGATCTGCTGCTTCATCTCGGCGATGTTGTCGACGGTCTTCTGGAAGCTCTCCCACACCGAGACCGTGCAGTTCACCGCGGTCACGCCGCCCTTGCGCATGTCCTCGAACACGGAGCGCTCGAACTTCGAAATGTTCAGACCGTCGATGATGATGCTGTTGTCGTGCAAAGTGCTCATCGTTTGCTCCAGGCGTGCTTAGTAAATGGGAAAGCGCTCGCACAGCGCGAAAATCTCGCGGCGCACGCGTTGTTCGGTGGCGGCATGCCCTTCGGGGTGCTCACGCAGCGAGTCGAGCACGTCGACGATCAGCCGGCCGATTTCGCGGAATTCGCTCACGCCGAAGCCACGCGTGGTGCCCGCGGGCGTGCCGAGGCGGATGCCCGAGGTGATCGTCGGCTTCTCGGTGTCGAAAGGAATGCCGTTCTTGTTGCAGGTGATGCCCGCGCGCTCCAGCGCCTGCTCGACCTGGTTGCCCTTCAGGCCCTTGGGCCGCAGATCGACCAGCAGCAGATGGTTGTCCGTGCCGCCCGTGACCAGATCGACGCCGCCCGCCTTGAGCACCTCGCCGAGCGCCTGCGCATTGGCGAGCACACTGTCGATGTAGGTCTTGAAGCCCGGTTCCAGCGCCTCGCCGAACGCGACCGCCTTGCCGGCGATCACATGCATCAGCGGGCCGCCCTGCAAGCCGGGGAACACGGCCGAGTTGATCTTCTTCGCGATGTCTTCGTCATTCGTCAGCACAAAGCCGCCGCGCGGGCCGCGCAGTGTCTTGTGCGTGGTCGACGTGACCACGTGCGCGTGCTCCACCGGATTCTGGTGACGCCCCGCCGCGATCACCCCGGCGATATGCGCCATATCCACCATCAGCTTGGCGCCGACGCCGTCGGCGATCGCGCGCAGCCGTGCGAAGTCCAGCGCGCGCGGATAAGCCGAGAAGCCGGCGATCAGCAGCGCGGGCTTGTGTTGCTGCGCGAGTTCCTCGATCTGCTCGTAATCGATCAGCATCGTGTCGCGATTCACGCCGTACTGCACCGCGTTGAACCACTTACCGGACATGGCCGGTTTCGCGCCGTGCGTCAGGTGGCCGCCGGCGTCGAGCGACATGCCGAGCACCGTGTCGCCCGGCTTCACCAGTGCGAGCATCACCGCGCCGTTCGCCTGTGCGCCGGAATGCGGCTGCACGTTGGCGAACTTCGCGTTGAAGAGTTGCTTGATGCGATCGAGCGCCAGCGTTTCGATCACGTCGGCGTATTCGCAACCGCCGTAGTAACGCTTGCCCGGATAGCCTTCCGCATACTTGTTGGTCAGCACCGAGCCCTGGGCTTCGAGCACCGCGCGCGACACGATGTTTTCCGACGCGATCAGTTCGACTTGCGACTGCTGGCGCTCGAGCTCTTTCAGAATGGCGCCGCGCACCGCCGTGTCGCGCGTGGCCAGCGATGCTTCGAAGAAAGGATTCGGGTTCGACATGGAAGGTCCGTGGAGTCGTTGACGGAAGGCCGGAAGCCGCGCCAGGGCCTTGCTTCGCCCCTGCTACTGCCGGTGTGCATTGCGTCTATTCTTGACGCTCGACCCGCACGTCAATTTATGAATTCAGACGCGTTCTTTGCCTTTTCCGCCATACGCGTCCTTTTTTCACAAGTCGACGCTGCCGCGCGCTTTCGTTCATGGTCGAACGAGCGTGCGGAACGCGGGGTCGTGCTGCACTGCACGCGAACGCCCGTGCGCGCTTCAGGTGCGAGAGCGGACCTCCGCGGCGCCGTTCTGGTGCCACTTGTTTAGCTATCCGAGTCGAATACGGGCCAACCGAGGGTTTAGCCTGATGGCACGGTAGTTGCCCTAGTCCTCAAAATTGAAGGAGTCGCTGCTCCCCACCGCGACGTGACACTACAGATTCGAAGGAATCATTCCTCCCATGTCCACCGATCGCACGGCGTCGTTGTCGCATTTCGCATTCATGCCGGTCCCCAACTTCACCATGATTGCGTTCACCAACGCGATCGAAGTCCTGCGCATGGCGAATTACCTGACGGGCCAAACGCTTTACCGCTGGTCGATCGTGAGCCCCGACGGCGGCCCGGTCATGGCTAGCAATGGTTTGTCGGTCGATACAGGACCGGTTGAATGCGTTGGCCAACCGGACATCGTGTTCGTGGTCGGCGGCATCGACGTGCAGCGCGCGACCACGCCCGCCCACCTTTCCGCACTGCGCCGCTTCGCCCGGTTGGGCTGCGTGCTCGGCAGCCTCTGCACCGGCACCTATGCGCTGGCGCGTGCCGGTCTGCTGGCGGGTTATGCGTGCGCGATTCACTGGGAAAACATGTCGGCGCTCAAGGAAGAGTTTCCCGACACACGTTTTCTGAAAGAACTGTTCGTGATCGATCGCGATCGCGTCACCTGCACGGGCGGCGTCGCGCCGCTCGACATGATGCTGAACCTGATCGCGCCGCGCGTCGGCACGGCACGCGTCACGCAGATCGCCGAGCAGTTCATCGTCGAACATGTGCGCGATACCAGCGCGCAACAGAAAATGCCGCTGGTGGCGCGGCTCGGTTCGGCCAACAAGTCGCTCTTCGAAGTGATCTCGCTGATGGAGAACAACATTGAAGAGCCGCTCTCGCGCGAAGAACTCGCGCGGCTCGCGGGCATGTCGCAACGGCAATTGCAGCGTCTGTTCCGCGAACATCTGGGCATGACGCCGACGCATTACTATCTGACGCTGCGTTTGCGGCGCGCGCGCGAGTTGCTGCTGCAAACCGATATGTCGATCATGCACATCACGATGGCGTGCGGCTTCCAGTCGGCTTGCCACTTCTCGAAGAGCTATCGCGATGCGTTTGGCACGGCGCCGACGCGCGAACGACGCAAGCAGGCGCCGTCGCTGGCTGCGGTGCCGGTGCTGGCGGCTTGATGACTGCTTGACGGCCTCGCTGGACTCGCTGTCCAGCCACAAAAACAAACGCGTTGAGCGGGTTTCCGTTCAACGCGTTTTTTTGTGGCTCGGCCTTTTCAGTTTCTGTTGGCCCAACTACCTTCCAGCACGACGTCGCAACACGAGACCGCGTATGCAGTCCCGCCTTCGCATCAGATCTGCCTCAAGCCGCCTTCAACAACCCATGCGGATCGATCACAAACTTCTTCGGCGCACCACCATCGAACTGGCGATAACCATCAGGCGCCTAATCGAGCGACACCACGGTCACGTTGACGATATCCGCGATCGGCAAACGGTCCCACAGGATCGCCTGCATGAGATTGTGGTTGTACTTCATGACTGGCGTCTGTCCGGTATGGAACGAGTGCGACTTGGCCCAGCCCAGACCGAAACGGATGCTCAGGCTGCCTTTGCGCGCGGCGGCATCGGCGGCGCCCGGATCGTCCGTGACGTAAAGGCCCGGAATGCCGATCGCGCCCGCGGCCCGCGTGATTTCCATCAGCGAATTGAGCACGGTGGCCGGCGCTTCCTCGTGCGAGCCGCTGCTGCCGTGCCCGTGCGCTTCGAAGCCGACGCAGTCCACCGCACAATCCACTTCGGGCTTGCCGAGAATCTGCTCGATCTGTTCGCCGAGCGTAGCGTCCTTGGACAGATCGATGGTCTGGAAGCCCATCTTGCGCGCGTGCGCGAGACGCTCCTCATTCATGTCGCCGACAATCGTGCAGGCCGCGCCCAGCAAGCGCGCCGAAGCGGCCGCCGCCATGCCCACCGGCCCCGCGCCCGCGATATACACGGTGGCGCCTGGTTTGACGCCCGCCATCACCGCGCCGTGATAGCCGGTCGGCAGAATATCGGAGAGACACGTGAGGTCGCGGATTTTCGCCATCGCCTGGGCATGGTCGGGGAATTTCAGCAGATTGAAGTCGGCGTACGGCACCAACACGTACTCGGCCTGGCCGCCGATCCAGCCGCCCATGTCCACGTAGCCATACGCGCCGCCGGCACGCGACGGATTCACGTTCAGGCACACGCCGGTGTGCTGCGCCTTGCAGGTCGGGCAGCGTCCGCAGGCCACGTTGAACGGCACCGAAACGAGATCGCCGACCTTGAGCGTTTCCACGTCACGGCCCACTTCGATCACCTCGCCGGTAATCTCGTGGCCGAGCACGAGGCCGACTTCCGCGGTCGTGCGGCCGCGCACCATGTGCTGATCGGAGCCGCAAATATTCGTGCTCACCACCTTGAGGATCACGCCGTGACCGATCGACCGGCCACGCGGATCGACCATCTTCGGATAGTCAATCGACTGCACTTCCACCTTGCCCTGCCCTAGATACACAACGCCGCGATTGCTGCTCATTGTCTGTCTCCATGTCTTGTGAGCGGCGCGCCTGTTCACAAGGCACGCCGTTCAACGAGCGTAGCGCCCGCTGAACAAAGCGCATGTGTCGAACGCGACATGGGTTTGGCCGTAACCGACACGACGAGCGGAGCCCGCGTCCATCTTGATGCAACCGGTTTTTTATTGATTGACCGTTCAATATAAAAAAACTACCATGGCCGCTCGAAATCACTCGGGCGGATCGTTTTCGTCTTCCGCGGCTCGCCCGAAGCCAACGCCAGCAACAACGCCCGCACCATGCCCAAACTCGGAATGCGCGAAATCCGCCGCGCGCAGCTGATCGACGCCACGCTTCTCACGATCGACCAGACCGGTCTCGCGGGGGCCACGCTGGCTTCGGTCGCGCAGCGCGCGAGCATTTCCACCGGTATCGTCAGCCACTATTTCGGCGACAAGGACGGTTTGCTCGAAGCCACCATGCGACACGTGCTGCGCGACTTGTGGCAGGCCACGTCGCGCCGGCGCCGGGCGGCGAAAGCGGACCCGCGCTCGAAACTTCGCGCGGTGGTCGCCGCGAATTTCGACGCCGAGCAGACCAGCGGCCCGGTCATGAAAACCTGGCTCGCGTTCTGGTCCGAGAGTATGCACAAGCCGCAGTTGCGGCGACTGCAATACGTGAACACGCGCCGTCTGAACTCGAATCTATGCGCGGATTTTTCCAAGGCCATGCCACGTGCGGCGGCGCGCCGCGCGGCAAGCGGCCTCGCGGCGCTGGTCGACGGCCTGTGGCTGCGCGGCGCGTTGTCGGGCGAGCCGTTCGACACCAAGGCCGCGCTGCGCGTGGCTAACGACTATATCGATCTGGTCCTCGCCTCGCGCGATTAATGACACAAGCAGACCGGCGACACATTCAGAAAGGAGCAAGTCATGGCGGTATTCGCAACGCAACGTCTCTATATCGGCGGCGGCTATGTCGACGCCAACAGCGGCGAAAGCTTCGACACGCTCGACCCCGCCACTGGCGAAACGCTCGCGAGCGTGCAGCAGGCCTCGGCGGCCGATGTCGATCGCGCGGTGCGATCCGCGCAGGAAGGCCAACGCGAATGGGCCGCGCTCACCGCCATGCAGCGCTCACGCATTCTGCGCCGCGCGGTGGAGCTTCTGCGCGAGCGCAACGACGAACTCGCCGCGCTCGAAACACGCGACACCGGCAAGCCGATTGCGGAAACCTTCGCGGTGGATATCGTCACCGGCGCGGACGTGATCGAGTACTACGCGGGGCTCGCCACTGCAATCGAAGGGCAGCAGATTCCGCTGCGGCCCACGTCGTTCGTCTATACGCGGCGCGAGCCGCTCGGCGTTTGCGCGGGCATCGGCGCATGGAACTACCCGATCCAGATCGCGTGCTGGAAGTCGGCGCCCGCGCTCGCGGCCGGCAATGCGATGATCTTCAAGCCAAGCGAGATTACGCCGTTGTCGGCGCTGAAACTCGCCGAGATCTATACCGAAGCCGGCGTGCCCGCAGGCGTGTTCAATGTCGTGCAAGGCGACGGACGCGTCGGTGCGATGCTCGCCGCGCATCCGGACATCGAGAAAATTTCGTTCACCGGCGGCGTGGAAACCGGCAAGAAGGTGATGTCGATGGCGGGCGCTTCGTCGCTGAAAGAAGTGACGATGGAACTCGGCGGCAAGTCGCCGCTGCTCGTATTCGACGACGCCAATCTCGAACGCGCCGCCGACATCGCGATGAGCGCCAACTTCTTCAGCTCCGGCCAGGTCTGCACCAACGGCACACGCGTGTTCGTGCAACGCGGCGTGCTTGAACGCTTCGAAGCGCTGGTGCTGGAACGCGTCAAGCGCATTCGCGTAGGCCCGCCCACCGACGCCGCCACCAACTTCGGCCCACTCGTCAGTGCCGCGCAATTGCACAAGGTGCTGGGCTACATCGAAAGCGGCAAGCAGGAAGGCGCGCGGCTCGCGGCCGGCGGCAAGCGTCTCACCGAAGGCCACTTCGGCAGCGGCCAATACGTCGAACCGACCGTGTTCGCGGACTGCCACGACGACATGCGCATCGTGCGCGAGGAAATCTTCGGCCCCGTGATGAGCATCCTCGCTTTCGACGACGAAGACGAAGCCATCGCGCGCGCGAACCGCACTGCTTACGGCCTTGCCGCGGGCGTCGTGACCGAGAACCTGGCGCGGGCGCATCGCGTGATTCATCGACTGGAAGCGGGCATCTGCTGGATCAATACGTGGGGCGAGTCGCCCGCGGAAATGCCGGTGGGCGGCTACAAGCAGTCGGGCGTGGGCCGCGAAAACGGCATCACCACGCTCGAACACTACACGCGCATCAAGTCCGTGCAGGTCGAACTCGGCCCGTATCAACCGGTGTTCTAAGGAGAGGCGCGATGGCTTCGAACGAATACGACTACATCATCGTGGGCGCGGGTTCGGCGGGCAATGTGCTCGCCTCGCGCCTGACCGAAGACGCGGACGTGACCGTGCTGCTGCTCGAAGCAGGCGGCCCCGACTACCGCTTCGACTTCCGCACGCAGATGCCGGCCGCGCTCGCCTATCCGCTGCAGGGACGCCGCTACAACTGGGCGTACGAAACGGACCCCGAGCCGCACATGAACAACCGGCGCATGGAATGCGGGCGCGGCAAGGGGCTCGGCGGGTCGTCGCTGATCAACGGCATGTGCTATATCCGCGGCAATGCGCTCGATTACGACGGCTGGGCCGCGCAAGCCGGTCTGGAAAACTGGACCTATCTGGATTGCCTGCCGTATTTCCGCAAGGCCGAAACGCGCGATGTCGGCGCGAACGCGTACCACGGCGGCGATGGCCCGGTGCACGTGACCACCAGCAAACCCGGCAACAACCCGCTCTTTGCCGCGATGGTCGACGCCGGTGTGCAGGCCGGCTTTCCACGCACCGACGATCTGAACGGCTATCAGCAGGAAGGCTTCGGCCCGATGGATCGCACGGTCACGGCGAACGGCCGGCGCGCCAGCACGGCGCGCGGCTATCTGGATCGCGCGAAGACGCGGCCGAATCTGACCATCGTCACGCATGCCGTGACGGATCGCGTGCTGTTCTCCGGCAAGCGCGCGGTCGGCGTCGCGTATCTGCATCATGGCAATGCGGTGACGGCGCAAGCGCGCCGCGAGGTGCTGGTGTGCAGCGGCGCGATCGCCTCGCCGCAATTGCTGCAGCGCTCGGGCGTGGGCCGCTCGACATGGCTGCGCGAACTCGACGTGCCGCTCGTTCACGATCTGCCGGGTGTCGGCGAAAACCTGCAGGACCATCTGGAGATGTATATCCAGTACGAGTGCAAGGAACCCGTTTCGCTCTACCCGGCGTTGCAGTGGTGGAATCAGCCGGCCATCGGACTCGAATGGATGATGAAGGGTACGGGCATCGGCGCGAGCAACCAGTTCGAAGCCGGCGGCTTCATCCGCACGCGCGACGACGATCTGTGGCCCAACATCCAGTATCACTTCCTGCCGGTCGCGATCAACTACAACGGTTCGAACGCGATCAAAATGCACGGCTTCCAGGCGCACGTCGGTTCGATGCGCTCGCCGAGCCGCGGGCGGGTGAAGCTCACGTCGCGCGATCCGAACGCGCATCCGAGCATCCTGTTCAACTACATGGCCGATCCGCTCGACTGGCGCGAGTTCCGCGACGGTATTCGGATCACGCGCGAGATCATGCGGCAACCGGCGCTCGACCGTTATCGCGGCCGCGAACTGAATCCCGGCGCCGATTTGGCTACCGACGAACAGCTCGACACCTTCGTGCGCATGCGGGCGGAGACGGCGTTTCATCCGTCGTGTTCGTGCAAGATGGGTTATGACGATATGGCCGTGGTGGACAACGAGGGGCGTGTGCACGGCATGCAAGGGCTGCGCGTGGTAGATGCGTCGATCATGCCGCGCATCACGACCGGCAATCTGAATGCGCCGACCATCATGCTGGCGGAGAAGATCGCCGACCGGATTCGCGGACGCGACGCGTTGGCGCGGGTGGACACGCCCTACTTCGTGGCCAACGGCGTGGCATCGAGAAAGCGGGAGATCGCGACGGTTTGAGGCCGCTGCCGGCCCACAAGTTTTTCTTTACCCTCGTGCAACTTATCCTCGATTGTCAACGTCTGGCAAAAGCCGGATAGTTCGGCCTCAACGCGCTCCGAATGATTCTGGAGCGCATCCGCCGACAGACATTCAAGGAAACGCGAGAGATGAAGTTCAAAGCCCTCAGCCTCACGGCGACCGTGATCTTTGCGTTGGCCGCTCCCATGAGCCACGCAGCGGATACCACGCAAGACGGCATCAAACGGACGGTCGACGCGGCGATCCGCCCGCTCATGGCGAAAGACGGTATTCACGGCATGGCGGTCGGCATCGTCGTTGGGGGCAAGCCTTATGTGTACGACTACGGCGTGGCGTCGACGGAAACGGGCAAGCCCGTGACACGGGACACGCTGTTCGAACTCGGCTCGATCAGCAAGACCTTCACGGCGACGCTGGCATCGTATGCGCAGGTCAGCGGTGATCTCTCGCTGTCGGATACGACGGGCAAATATCTGCCCGTGCTTCAGGGCAGCCAGTTCGGCAATCTGAAGCTCGTCAACCTGGGCACGCACACGCCAGGCGGATTGCCGTTGCAAGTGCCGGACGATATCCATAACGACGACGAACTCATGCAGTTTTTCAAGGCATGGAAGCCCAGTTGTGCGCCGGGCACGTGCCGGACTTACGCGAATCCCGGCATCGGTACGCTTGGCTTGATCACGGCAAAGAGCATGGGGCAGGATTTCACGCCGTTGATGGAACAGCGCGTGTTTCCCGCGCTGGGATTGAAGAACAGTTTCATCGACGTTCCGAAATCGCGGATGCCGGATTACGCGCAAGGCTATAAGAAGGACGGCGCGCCGATTCGCATGGCGCCTGGCGTGCTGTCCGCCGAAGCCTATGGCGTCAAGTCCACAGCCGCCGACATGACGCGCTTCATGCAAGCCAACATGAATCTGCTCCAGCTCGATGCGAAGTTGCAGCGCGCCATCACGGAGACGCACACCGGCTACTTCAAGGCTGGCGTGTTGACGCAGGATCTGATCTGGGAGCAATACGCGTATCCGGTCGCGTTGAAGACATTGCTGGCAGGCAATTCATCGACGATGGTTTTGAAGGCGACACCCGCGGTCGAAATCAAGCCGCCGCTCGCGCCCCGACAGGATGTCTGGATCAACAAGACCGGTTCGACCAATGGGTTCGGCGCGTACGTGGCTTTCGTTCCGGAGAAGCAGTTGGGCATTGTGATGCTCGCCAACAAGAACTTCCCGAACGAAGACCGGGTGGCGGCCGCCTATAAGGTTCTGACGGCGCTTGCCGAGCCCTCGCATTGAATAGGGCCGACTCGATCATGAACAACTTGCGTTGCGTGCCGCTGCTCGCCGCGATCCTCATGAATCTGCCTTCGGCCAATGCCGGCGAAAAGGCACCCGATGCCAAAGAGACCGTGGTGCTTCAGCGCGTCCCCGTTCCGGGAACCGATCGGGAAATGGGCATGGGTATCGCCGAATTTCCACCCAATGCCGCCAAGCCGAAGCACAAGGCAACCGGACCGGAGGTCACCTATGTTCTCGAAGGTGAAGTCACGGTGCAGGTCGAGGGTCGACCCGCGCAGATCGTTCACGCCGGCGAGAGTTACCGGATGCCGGCAAATGTCGTCCATGTAACGACTGCCGGACCGGCGGGCGCGAAAGTGTTGGCGACGTGGGCTTGGGTGCCTGGGAAGCCGTTTAATGTGCGGGTTCAGAATTGAGCGAATAGGAGTGCTGTTCGCACTGGAACGCACCATTGATTACGCGCCCAATCAACCTTCAATCCCGCACCGGACTCAACACCCCACGCGCATCCGTCTCAACCGCCTCGAACACCAGCGTCTCGAGCGCCAACCCGCGCGTCTCGATGCCGAGAATCCACACCGCCGCCGCCGCGATCACAAAACACATCGCGCCGAGCGAGAACACCCCGCCCTGGCCGAACATCGGCAGCACTACGCCCACCACGTACGGTCCGATCAGCGAACCCACGCGGCCTATCGCCGACGCAAAGCCCGAACCCGTCGCCCGCGCACCGGTCCCGTACAGCTCCGGCGTGTAGGTGTACAACACCGCCCACATCGCAAACAGGAAGAACTGCATCGCCAGCCCGGCGCAGATCAGCAAGGTCGGCGTCTGCGCGTGCAGCGCGGTTTGTCCATAAACGTAGGCCATCACCGCACTGCCCGCGAGCGACGCAATGCAAGTCGGCTTGCGTCCCCAACGTTCGACCAGCCACGCCGCGCAGATAAAACCGGGAATCCCACCAAGCGAAATCAGCACCGTGTACAGCACCGACTTCGTTACCGCAAAGCCTGCCTGTTGCATCAACGCGCCGAGCCATGACGTCAGCCCATAGAAACCGAGCAGCGCGAAGAACCACAGCGTCCACACCATAATCGTGCGACGCCGGTAAGCCATGCTCCAGATCTCGCGAAACGCCCCCGTGCCCTTCGCGGCCGGCGGCTCGGCGAGCATCGCCGGCGCGCGCAGCTGGCTGAGCCCGGCCGCTTTCATCACCTTCACTTCGACCTCGGCGAGAATCTTGTCCGCTTCACCGAGACGTCCGCGATGTTCGAGCCAACGCGGCGATTCCGGCACGACGCGGCGCACGATCAGCACGAACACCGCAGGAATCGCGAGCAACGCGAACTCCGTACGCCAGCCGAACGTCGGCAGCACGAAGTAGGACACCACGCCCGAGGCGATGAAACCGAGCGGCCAGAAGCCGTCCATCAGCGCAATCAGACGGCCGCGCGACGCAGCCGGCACGAACTCCGACAACAAGGTCTGCGCGATCGGAAACTCCATGCCCATACCGAAGCCGAGCAGCACGCGATAAAAGATCAACGCTTCGACGCTCTGCGCCGTCGAGCACAAATACGACGCGAGCCCCCACAACACCATGCTCCACTGAAACACCGGCCGGCGTCCGAAGCGATCCGCCAGCAACCCTGCAATCGCCGCGCCGATCACCATGCCGAAGAAGCTCGCGCTGGCCACCAGCCCCGCCGTCGCGGTGGATAAGCCAAATTCCGTCTTGATCGAACCGAGCACGAAGGTCATCGTGCCGAGATCGACGGAATCGAAAAAGAATGCGATGGCGATGATGATGAAAATGGTCCGGTGATAACCGGAGAACGGCAGTCGTTCGAGTCGGGCGGCTGCGCTCGCGCGCGGCTGATAAGCGGTAGACATGTCATCCCCTGGTTGATGCGGCGAGTGCCGCGTGAGTGCTCCGAGGCGTTTTCAGTAGACGCCGACATAAATCGGCCACATAGAAGAAATACGTCATCGGGATGGAACGGGTGCGTCGTTCCACACACGCGGATCGCGAGGCTTAGGACCGCAGACGCGCCCGCGCGGCGCCGGCAATGCGCACGAGCGCATCCGCGCTCAACCGTGCGGCGATTTTTTCGACGTATGCGTGGTGACGCGCCTGCAGCGGCGCGCCGAGTTGCTGCGCAAGCAGATAACGGATCAGCGCGATGCGCCTATGCCGCAGCACGATGCTCTGATCGAGCAGCGCGAGCGCGGCATGGGCATCGCCTTCGAGGCACGCGCGCTCGGTGAGACGCGCGGTGGCTAGACGTGTCGACGTCATGGCGATGATTCAACGCGAAAGGCGCGAGCGGTGTAGGGACTGCCGCTCGCCGCGCCTTACGACATCAGCGGCTCGGCCGCGTCGAGCATGATCTTGACGAAGTAGTCCGCAAAGCTGCGGCGCACGACAATGTCGAAACTGCTCGCACCGGTGGGCAGCAACGTCATCGATGCCTTGAAATAGTGGCTCTGCGCGCATTGCCCTTCGCCAAACAGCTTGGGATGCAAATCGAGCGGACAACCGCGCGACAGCACTTCACGCGTGCGCGTGCCGCTGATTTCTAGCACCGTATAACCGCTGCCGATATCCACCGCCGACGCGAACAGGCCCGCGAACACAGCGCCGAGTTTCGCCTGCAGCGGAGCGGTACGCGTCGCGTCGTGCGCGGCGGCCGAGCGCACCAGCCACTCGTCCGGGCCGAGCCACATCACGTCGTAGCCGTTGCCGCGCGCCACCGTGTTCGCCTTTTCAGGCGGACGGCAGCCGATCACACTCTCCACCGCGCGCACGAACGCGGCGTCACGCGTATCGCCGCGCACGTTCACGAGTTCCAGGAACGGCCGCTCGCTCAACCTGAACGCGGCGGATGCCGTCGCCTGATGCTTCTTCAGCAGCGCGTCCGCGCCCACCAGCGGCGACTCCTGCCATACGCCGGTCTGCTTGCCGACAGCACGATCCACGACCGACGCCGTCCCTCTGGTTTCATTCCACATGTTGACGTGCTCCTTCGCTGTCGTAGAACACCGAACTGGTGACCTTCGCTGCAATCTGTTTGCCGCTCGAAAGCGGAATCGTGACCGTTTCGCCGATCTTGTCGAGGCCGCCCTTCACGACCGCCATCGCGATCGAACGCTTCAGGATCGGGCTGTAATAGCTCGACGTGACGTGGCCGAGCATCGCCGCCGTCTCGCCCTGGAACGGACCCGCAACGATCTGCGAACCCTCGGGTATCACGAACGACGGGTCGTCCGAGAGCAGGCCGACCAGTTGCTTGCGCCCTGCCTTCGCCGTATCCGAGCGGGTCAGCGAACGCTTGCCGAGAAAGTCCTTCGACTTCGCGACGAGGCCGCCCATGCCGAGATCGTACGGCGTCATCGAACCGTCCGTATCCTGGCCGACGATGATGTAGCCCTTCTCCGCGCGCAGCACGTGCATCGTTTCGGTGCCGTACGGCGTGATGTCGAACTCCGCGCCCGCGGCCATCAGCGCTTCCCACACCGCGCGTCCGACGTTGGCCGGCACGTTCACTTCATAAGCGAGTTCGCCCGAGAAGCTGATGCGCATCACACGCGAGGCCGCACCAGCAACGGTGCCTTCGCGATAGCTCATGAACGGAAACGCCGCGTTCGCGAAGTCGATGTCCTGGCAGACCTTCTGCAGCACCTTGCGGCTGTTCGGGCCGACCACGGCGAAGGTCGCCCAATGATCCGTCACCGACGCGAGCCGCACGCGCATGTCCGGCCATTCGGTTTGCAGCCAGCGTTCGAGCCACGTCAGCACGCGTGCCGCGCCGCCGGTGGTGGTCGTCATCATGTAGTGCTGGTCGGCGAGGCGCACGGTCACGCCGTCGTCGAAGATCATGCCGTTTTCGTCGAGCATCAGGCCGTAGCGGCACTTGCCGACTTCCAGCTTGCTCCACGGATTCGTGTAGACCCAGTTCAGCAGCTTCGCCGAATCAGGGCCCTGGATGTCGATCTTGCCGAGCGTCGAGGCGTCGAGAATGCCGACGCTCGTACGCACCGCGAGCGATTCACGCGCCACCGCCGCGTGCATGTCTTCGCCCGCTTTCGGGTAGTACCACGGACGCTTCCAGTTGCCCACATCCTCGAAGGCCGCGCCGTTTTCCACGTGCCATTCGTGCACCGCCGTCTTGCGCACCGGGTCGAGAAACTCGCCCAGCTCGCGGCCGGCAAACGTGCCGAAGGTGACGGGCGTGTAGTTCGGCCGGAAGGTCGTCGTGCCGGTCTCGGGAATCGTCTTACCGAGCGCCTGCGCGAGAATCGCCATGCCGTTGATGTTGCCGAGCTTGCCCTGGTCGGTGCCGAAACCCATCGCCGTATAGCGTTTTACGTGTTCGACCGATTCGAAGCCCTCGCGCGCCGCGAGGAAAATATCCGCGGCGGACACGTCGTTCTGGAAATCGATGAACTGCTTCGGCCCGCGCGTAGCCAACTCGCGACCACCGACCAGCCACAGCGGCTGCATCTTCGCTTCCATGATCTCGGCCACCTGCACCGGATTCGGCCGCGCGACGATAAAGCCCGCCGCGCGCGCCGCCTCGATGCCGGCATCGACCGCAAAGCGGATGCCCTGGCCCAGCGTGAAGTCGCCTGCACACGCGCCGACGCTCGTCTCCGGCTGCATCGCCTTGCCCGGCACGAAGCAGGCCTTCTCGTCATGCCAGTGGGCCTTGCCGCCCGACTGCGCGAACAGGTGCAGCACCGGGCTCCAGCCGCCGGACATCGCGAGCAGATCGCAGGACAGTTCGCCCTGCTTCGCACCGACCTGTCCGTTGGAATACGGTGCGACGTCCACCGAGGCCACGCGCAGTTTGCCGTGCGCCGCCGTGATCACGACGCCGTTCATCACCTTGACGCCATAGCGCCGTGCGAGCGCGGGCAGCGTGCCCTTCGATTCGCTCGCGCGCGGATCGACTACCGTCACCTGGGCGCCGGCCGATTTCAGATCGAGCGCGCACTGGTAGCCATCGTCGTTGTTGGTGAACACCACGGCGTTGCGGCCCGGCAGCACCGCATAGCGATGCAGATAGGTCGACACGGCTGACGCCAGCATCACGCCGGGCAGATCGTTGTTGCCGAACACGATGGGCCGCTCATGCGCGCCGGTCGCGAGAATCACGCGTTTCGCGCGAATCTTCCACATCAGTTCGCGCGTGCCCTTGCGCTGCGACACCGGCAGATGCTCGGTGAGCCGCTGCGTCACCGTCACGAGGTTGTGGTCCTGATAGCCGAACGCGGTGCTGCGGCACAGGATCTTCACGTCGGGCATTTGCCGCAGTTCGTCTTCGATCTTCTGCACCCATTGCAGCGCGGGCTTGCCGTCGATCTCCGCGCGGCACGACAGCAGCGAGCCACCGAGTTCCGGCTGATCGTCAATCAGTGTCACGCGCGCGCCGGACAACGCGGCGGCATGCGCGGCCGCGAGGCCGGTCGGGCCGCCGCCCACCACCAGCACGTCGCAATGCGCAAAGCACTTGTCGTAGCGGTCCGCGTCCGTGTGTTCCGGCGCCTTGCCGAGACCGGCGGCGTCGCGGATCACTTCTTCATACTTCGGCCAGAATTTGCGCGGCCACATGAAGGTCTTGTAGTAGAAGCCCGCCGGAATGAAGCGCGCGAACTTCTGATTGACCGCCATGCGGTCTTTCTCGATGCTCGGCTTCGCGTTCACGCTTGTGGCCACCAGGCCCTGATACAGCTCGACTTCGGTGGCTCGCGCATTCGGCACCGTGTACGCGCCGGTTTCGAGTTGCACGACGGCATTCGGCTCTTCCACCCCCGCGGTGACGATGCCGCGCGGCCGGTGGTATTTCCAGCTGCGCGCGACGAAATGCTCGCCGTTCGCGAGCAGCGCCGAAGCCAGCGTGTCGCCCTGATAGCCCTGGTACTGGCGGCCGTTGAAGGTGAACGTCAGCGGCATTGCGCGATTGATGCGCCCGCCGTTGGGGAGTCGGTCTTTCTGGCTCATGATGCCTTGCCCTCTTGTGCCTTGTTCTGTGCTTTAGCGTCAGTGCTGTCCATGGCGAGCAAAGGACGCTCGAACGTCTCGTAGCCCTGGATCTCGTAGCTCACCGTGTCGCGCTGCGCCTTGAACCAGCGGCGGCAGCCTTGCGTATGCATCCATTGCTCGCGATGCACGCCGCGCGAGTTCTTGCGCATGAACAGGTAGTCGCCCCATTCCTTGTCGGTAAGTTTCTCGGTGTCGAGCGGACGGGCAATGTCCGCTTCGCCGCCGCAGGAAAATTCGGTTTCGGCGCGTGGCCCGCACCACGGGCATTCGATCAATAGCATCTCGTTCTCCTAGTCGCAGTGCGTAGCGTTAGTGGGCAACAGCGGCGGCGCCGTGTTCGTCGATCAGGTGGCCGGTATAGAAACGCTCCAGCGAGAACGGCGCGTTCAGCGGATGCGGCTCATCCTTCGCAATGGTGTGCGCATAAGCCCACCCGGAACCCGGCGTCGCCTTGAAGCCACCCGTGCCCCAGCCGCAATTGAAGTACAGCCCCTTCACATCGGTCTTGCTGATGATCGGGCACGCGTCGGGCGACACATCCACGATGCCGCCCCACTGGCGGTTCATCCGCACCCGCGAGAACACTGGGAACATTTCGACGATCGCTTCAAGCGTGCCTTCGATAATCTGAAAACTGCCGCGCTGACCAAAACCCGTGTACTGGTCGACGCCCGCGCCGATCACCAGATCGCCCTTGTCGGACTGGCTGATATACGCGTGCACCGCGTTCGACATCACCACGGTGTTGACCACCGGCTTGATCGGTTCCGACACCAGCGCCTGCAACGGATGGCTCTCCAGCGGCAACCGCACGCCGGCCATGTCGGCGAGTGACGAGGTATTGCCCGCCGCCACGATCGCGACTTTCTTCGCCTTGATGAAACCCTTCGTGGTGTCCACGCCGATCACCTGGCTGCCATTGCGGCGAATGCCCGTCACCTGGCAGTTCTGCACGATATCGACACCGGCCTGATCCGCGCCGCGCGCGAAACCCCATGCCACCGCATCGTGACGCGCCACGCCGCCGCGCCGCTGGATCGACGCGCCGAGCACCGGATAGCGGCTGTTCAGATTGATGGTCGGCTCGATTTCCTTGATCTGCGCGGGCGTGAGAAATTCGGCGTCCACGCCGTTCAGCCGGTTCGCATTCACGCGGCGCTCGGTGTCGCGCACGTCCTGCAACGTGTGCGCGAGGTTCATCACACCGCGCTGGCTGAACATCACGTTGTAGTTCAGATCCTGCGAGAGCCCTTCCCACAGCTTCATCGCTTTTTCGTAGAGCGCGGCCGACTCGTCCCACAGATAGTTCGAGCGCACGATGGTCGTATTGCGCGCCGTATTACCGCCGCCGATCCAGCCCTTCTCCAGCACGGCGACATTGCGCACGCCGTGTTCCTTGGCGAGGTAATACGCCGTGGCGAGACCATGCCCGCCGCCGCCGACGATCACGACGTCGTACTCACGCTTGGGCTCGGGGCTCTTCCACTGTCGCTCCCAGTTCTCGTGATACGACATCCCGTTGCGCAACAGGCTGAATATCGAATAGCGGCTCATCGTGGGTCCTTGTTGGTGCTGTCTTTACTGGTGTTTCGTATTGGCTAAAAGCGGAATCAACACTCGATGACGTTCACGGCCAACCCGCCGCGCGACGTCTCCTTGTATTTCGTCTTCATGTCCGCGCCGGTTTCGCGCATCGTCTTGATCACGTTGTCGAGCGACACGTAATGCTGGCCATCGCCTTTCATTGCCATGCGCGCGGCGTTCAACGCCTTGATCGCGCCCATCGCGTTACGTTCGATGCACGGAATCTGCACGAGCCCGCCGACCGGGTCGCAGGTCATGCCGAGGTTGTGTTCCATGCCGATTTCAGCGGCGTTTTCGACTTGCGTCGGCGTGCCGCCCATGACGGCGGCGAGCGCCGCGGCGGCCATCGAGCACGCCACGCCGACTTCGCCCTGGCAACCCACTTCGGCGCCGGAAATCGACGCCGTTTCCTTATAGATGATGCCGATCGCCGCGGCCGTCAGCAGGAAGTTGACGATGCCGTCGTCGTTCGACGCATGCATGAACTTCACGTAGTAGTGCAGCACGGCGGGAATCACGCCGGCCGCGCCGTTGGTCGGCGCCGTAACGACGCGCCCGCCCGCCGCGTTTTCTTCGTTGACGGCCATTGCGTACAGGTTGACCCAGTCGAGCATGGAGAGCGGATCGCGCAGCGACTCTTCCGAGCGCGAACGCAATTGCCCGCATAAATCGGCGGCGCGGCGCTTCACATGCATCGGACCGGGCAACTCGCCGCGCACCTTGCAGCCGCGTTCGACGCACGCGGACATGGTGCGCCAGATCGCCAGCAAGCCTTCGCGCACTTCGTGTTCGGGACGCGCCGCGCATTCGTTGCGCAACGTGATCTGCGCAATCGACAAACCGGTCTCGCGGCAAACGCGCATCAGATCGTCGCCGGTACGAAACGGATACGGCACGTCCGCGCCGGCGCGCACGCCGTTCACGCGATCGCCTTCGCGATTCACCACGAAGCCGCCGCCGATCGAGTAATACTCCTTCTCCACCAGCAGTTGGCCGTTTTCGTCGAAAGCCTGAAAGCGCATGCCGTTCGGATGCACGATGCCCGAACCCGGCGCGCCCGGCATCAGCTTGCGGAAAAAGCCGAGATGCTCGCGCTCGTCGAATTTCACGGGATGCTTGCCGAGCAGCACCAGTTGTTTGGTCGCGCGGATTGTCTGCAGGCGCGGCTCGATCACGTCCGGGTCGATAGAATCGGGCAGATTGCCTTCGAGTCCCAGCAACACCGCCTTGTCCGTGCCGTGCCCCTTGCCGGTCGCGCCGAGCGAGCCGAACAGGTCGGCCTTCACGCCGCGCACGAAGCCGAGCAGATTCGCGTCTTCGATATGCGAAGCGAAGCGGCATGCAGCGATCATCGGCCCCACGGTGTGCGAGCTTGAAGGACCGATACCGATCTTGAACAGATCGAAGACGCTGACGTTCATGGCGTGCCTTGTGCGTTGCGATGCCTTGGGTGGATTTGCCTCTATTGCACCGCACGTCAAATTGAATCGATAGAATAAAAACGGCATGACAGTGGGATAGTGGCGTCAACGGGCCCGCCGGCAAAGGTCCGCGGCGTATTTACGAAGACTTCTGACGCATTTGCGACATGCGTCCGGCTTGCGGCTGGCGATGCTGACGATGCCGGGCGCGCAACCGGTCATGCCGCCGGCACGCCCGGACGCGGTGGCCGCCGTCCCCGGTGCTATGCTTGATCCAACCCTTACCCTTGCTGGCTGCATGCATGAATTCCGCTGAACCGCTTCCCCCTCAATCGATTGACGGCACCTCGAAGCAGCGCATCCGCTTCGGCATCATCCTGTTGCCGAATTTCACGCTGACGGCGTTTTCGGGTTTCGTCGACCTGCTGCGCCTGTCCGCGGACGAAGGCGATTTCAGCAAGCCCGTGCGCTGTTCGTGGAGCGTGATAGGGGAAACCCTTGCTCCGGTACGCGCCAGTTGCGGCATCCAGATCACGCCGTGGGAGACATTCGACAGCGCCGAGCCGTTCGACTACGTCGTGGTGGTGGGCGGTCTGCTGCATTCCGGGCCCGCCGCGAACGACGCCACGCTTGCCTTCATCCGCCGCGCCGCCGCCACCGATGCGACGCTCGTCGGCATGTGCACGGGCGTGTTCTCGCTGATGCGCGCGGGCGTGCTCGAAGGCCACCGCATTTGCGTGAGCTGGTTTCACTACTGGGATTTCATCGAACGCTTTCCCTCGGTCAACGAGGAAGCGCTGGTGGCCGACCGGCTGTTCGTGATCGACCGCCGGCGCATTACGTGTTCCGGCGGACGCGCGTCGATCGACGTGGCCGCCGCGATCCTGCTGCGTCATTTCGAAACCGCCACGGTGCAGAAGGCGCTGCGCATTCTGCTCGTCGACGACATGCAGAAAGGCAACGCGCCGCAGCCGCATCCACCGGGCCTCGCGCCCGCTGCGCATCCGAAGGTGAAACGCGCGATTCTGTTGATGGAGCAGCACGTGGGCCGTTCGCTGTCGCTCGATGAACTTGCGGGGAAGCTCGATCTTTCGCCGCGTCAGTTGGAGCGGCTCTTCAAGGCGCAAACGGGTAAGGCGCCGCAGGCCTACGCGAAGCAGGTGCGTTTGCGAACCGCCGCGTGGTTGCTCACGAGTTCGGATAAGACCGTGGCCGACATTGCGTCGAGTTGCGGGTTTTCCGATGCCTCGCATCTGGGCCGCGAATTCCGCAAGCAATTCGGATTGCCGCCGATGATGTATCGCGAGCAGCGCGGCACAGCGGCGGAAGCGGAAGATAGTGGGGATTATGACGAGACGTTTCCGGGACGGGCGCGGGCGATTTGAGGGTGTCTGTGGCACGTGTGAAATGCTCGCAAATTAATACCACTCGAATGCGAATTTTATTGAGCGTTTCGGCACTCTGCGCCATCACAATAAATCTTGACACATCGGCGTGAACGTAAGGCGTATGCTGCACCATTCATAAACCACACTGCGCTAATTCACGGCACTGGTATTCAATGGGCGGGACTCGCTGAAGGTGTAAGTGGCGGTATGACACCGGCGCGAGCGTCACCGGTTTGATTGGCGTTACCACTGAGTCACGCGGCGGTGCCCCCGACGATCTCACCGGCGCGCTCGGTTCGTTCAACTTCTACGCTGCCATTGGACATGGCCGCCTCTCCAGAGACGTTAATTCGCGGAAAACAACAGCCGAGGTGACCGGTATCTGGGTGTATGTGAAAGACAACTACACATTCACCGACAACGAGCAAGATGATCGATCACAGTATCTGGGTCATTGGAGCCGCGATGGCGTTATCGTCATGCCACTCGACGCTGCCGCAGCAATCTCTTCTATCCCCTACATCGAATCCCCGGTCACCCTTCCTTATATCGACGCATCCGTCACAATAGGCAACCCAGTTATCAAGGGCAACGTCTACTACCCGGTGCACAACAGCGACTTTCGACAGTGGGCGATCAAGCATCAGCAGGGCGGCGACTTTGTTGTTTTCTCTGATCGTCGTTTTGTTCCGGTCGCACCTCCAGTCAAGGTGTACCTATGAGGCTTGACTACGGTGCTGCGACTGGTGCGCTGATCGGCGCACTAGTTGCGGTTGTTGTCATCATTGCTGTGCTAGTCGAGTGGATCACTTCAAAAGACAAGTCGCGCGCATGGATCGCGAGGTTTGCCGGGCCGACGGCGATAGTTGTCGTCATCGGCGTGCTTTATTTCGGCCTTTTTAATCATACGCCGCACGGCACCGAATGTCAGAAATCGACATCTCCAGACGGCTTGTACGTGGGTGAACGTTGTCTATTAGATTGGGTTCCAGGCGGAAACTCCGAATACGTTGGCAGGGTTTTAGATGCAAAGAACGGGAAGCTGCTTGCGCAGCATACCTTTAGCACGCCAGTCCCTGACCTGTCCTGGTCTTCCGGCGTGACCTATTCCTTGGAACCTGATGGACCTCTCCGTTATATCGGTCCTTCCGCTGGATTTTCGATAGGGGACGGCGGCGACGACTCCGCGTATATCTCGCTCCCGCCCTCGATGTGGGACCGTTTGCTGGCAGCACGTCCGCGCTTATAACGGAAGATGTTGATGGCTAAACGGTCAAGTCAGACCGCTTAGCCAGCCCCGCACGGCCCCAGCCCTAACGCTGCCCTTCTCACCACTCACTTCCCCGCTACATACGCCTTCACAGCCGGCAACCCATCCTTCCCGTCATACGTCTTCACCCCCGCCAGCCACTTGTCGAGCACCGCCGGATTCGCCTTCAGCCATTCGCGCGCGGCCTTGTTCGGATCGGTCTTGTTCATGATGGGCAGCATCACGTGATTCTCGATATCGGTCGTGAACTGCAGGTTCGACACCAGCTTCGCCACGTTCGGGCAGCGCGCCGAATAGTCGCTCGGCGTGACCGTCAGCACTTTCGCTTCGCCGTAATTCGGGCCGAACACAGCATCGCCGCCGGACAGATAATCGATCTTCATCTGCACGTTCATCGGATGCGGTTCCCAACCGAGAAAAACGATCGGCTTCTTGTCGCGGATCGAGCGGTTCACCTCGACCAGCATGCCTGCCTCGCTCGACTCCACCAGCTTGAACTTGCCGAGCCCGTATTGATTGCTGTCGATCATCTTCTTGATCAACGCATTGCCGTCGTTACCCGGCTCGATCCCGTAGATCTTGCCGTCGAGCTTGTCGTAGTTCTTCGCGATGTCCGCGAACGTTTTAATGCCGGACTGGTACGCGTAATCGGGCACCGCAAGCGTGTATTTCGCGCCGGTCAGATTCGGCGTGGGCAACACGCTGAGTTGGCCGGACTTCCTGAACGGGTCGATCATCGGGTCCATGGTCGGCGACCAGTAGCCGAGGAACACGTCGATCTGCTTGCTCTTCACACCGGCGAAGGTGATCGGCACCGAGGCGATCGTCTTGGTCGGCTTGTAGCCGAGCCCTTCGAGCACGGTCGATGCAAGCCCCGTGGTCGCAGCGATATCGGTCCAGCCGACATCGGCGAACCGGACGTCGCGGCAGGTGGCGGGTTCCGCGGCAAACACAGACGACACAGACAGCGCGCATAACGACGCAGCCCACAAACGTTTCATGGCGTTCCCTCAGGGTGATTGATGTTTGACTGGTTCTGATGAAGCGGATTATTTTGCGCCGCGCTTCACGCGGATAAGCGCCGCTCGACGCTCGGCGCGTGACCGAACTGCGCGCGATAGGCCTTGCTGAAATGACACGCCGAATGAAAACCGCACACCGCCGTCACGCGCGCAATCGACGCATCCGTATTGCGCAGCAACTCACGCGCGCGCCGCAACCGCAGCGTCAGGTAATAGTGCGTGGGCGACACGCTCAGGAACATCTTGAACATGCGCTGCAAATGCCGCTGCGACAAATGCACGAGCCGCGCGAGTTCGTCGAGCGATAACGGCTCCTCGATATTCGCTTCCATCAGCCGCACGACCTCGACCAGTTCCGCGCGCGAGAAACCGACCCGCGCGTCGACGGGAATGTGCTGATAATCGGTCGAGCCGCGAATCCGCTCGACGATGAACTGCTCGGACACCTGCGCCGCCACCGCGTGGCCGAGCCGCATGCCGACCAGCTTCAGCATCAGGTCGAGCGGCGCGGTGCCGCCCGTGCAGGTCATGCGGTCGCGGTCGATCACGAACAGTTCGTCGGCGAAACGCACGTGCGGGTAGCTCTTGTGCAACGGCGACATGTCTTCCCAATGCACAGTGCAGCGATAACCGTCGAGCAGACCCGCGGCCAGCAGCGCATACGGTCCCGTGCAAATGCCGCCGAGCGGAATACCTTTGTCGGCGACGTCGCGCAGCAGCGCGATCACCGTGTCGTCCACGTAATCGCGCACATGCCAGCCGGCACAGACGATCAGCACATCGGGCATGCCGGCTTCGGCCAGCGTCGTGGTGGGTTTCACCGTGATGCCGTTGCTTGCTCGCGCCGGCTCGCCGTCCGGCGTGATCACCGACCATCTGTAGTGCTGCGCGCGGCCCACGTAGTTGGCCATGCGCAGTACCTCGACCGCGCTGGTGAACGCGATCATCGAAAAGTTCGGCAGCGTCAGAAAGCCGACGTGCGCGAGCCCGGATAGCGGCGAACCAGCCTCGGGCTCGACTGGCGTGAGCGCGTCGCGCTTCATAGGCGGGTCAGCCGTGTTGCGCGGCCGGCTCGCGGCGCACTTTCATCACGCTGCGCAAGCCCGACAGCAGCGGCGCGCGCGCCATGCCCGGCGAACGGCCAAAGCTTTCCGTGATGCGGTCCAGAATGATCGCGAGCATCACCACTGAAAGTCCGCTTTCGAAGCCGAGCCCGATGTCGAGCCGTTGAATACTGGCCAGCACGTCGTTGCCGAGACCGCCCGCCCCCACCATCGACGCGATGATCACCATGGAGAGCGCCATCATGATGGTCTGGTTCACGCCGGTCATGATCGACGGCAGCGCGTTCGGAAACTGCACCTTGTAGAGCAATTGCCACGGCGTGCAGCCGAACGCCTGCCCGGCTTCGACGATCTCGCGGTTCACATGCTTGATGCCGAGCGACGTGAGACGCACCGCCGGCGGCATGGCGAAAATCACGGTGGAGAGAATCCCCGGCACACGGCCGAGGCCGAACAGCATCGCGGCCGGAATCAGGTAAACGAAGGCCGGCATGGTCTGCATCAGGTCGAGCACGGGCCGCACGATCATCTCGACGGTGCGGCTCTTCGCGGTCCAGATGCCGAGCGGCACGCCCAGCAGCAGGCTGATCAACGTGGACGACAAGGTCAGGCCGAGCGTGATCACCATCTGATCCCAGAAGCCGGTCCCGTAGATCAGCAGCATGGCCAGCAGCGTAAATAGCGCGAAGCGCCAGCCCACCCGCCACAGGCCGATGCCGACGAAAAACGCCATCAGTGCCCACATCGGCACTGCTTGCAAGCCGTGTTCGATCACCGCGGCAAAGCTCTCGATCACCTTGCCGATCGAATCGAAAGTTTTTGCGTCGTGGTCGAGCAGGTAATGAACGCCGTGATCGACCCAGGCGCCAAGTGGAATGACTTCAGACATGGGAACTCCGATGGCGTGTGAGAACGTTCAGCACGTTCGTCTTGTTGACCGAACCACAGTAGGAACCGTCGGCTTCGACCACCGGCAGCGGCGCGCGGCTCGCCACCACGAGTTCGACGACGTCGTCGAGCGGCGTGGTGCGGCGGATGCATTCGATCTGGTTGAGCTGCGGCGAGGCGCTGCCCATCGCGTCGCGGCACACGAAGCCGCGAATCTTGCGTTCGCCGTCGAGCACGAATGCGTAGTCGGCGCTGCCGTTGAGCGTGGCGGCCACGCTCGATGCATCGATCTGCGGCGAGTGCTGCATGAGCGGCACGGCGTCGGTCTGCATCAGATCGCCGGCGGTCAGATAACGGCTGGTGTCGATGCCTTCGAAGAACGCGCGCACGTAATCGTCGGCGGGATTGGTGATGATCTGCTGCGGCGTGCCGACCTGCACGACCCGGCCGCCTTCCATGATCGCGATGCGCGTGCCGATGCGCATCGCCTCTTCCAGATCGTGCGACACGAACAGGATGGTGCGCTGCTGTTCGCGTTGCAGATCGAGCAGCACGTTCTGCATTTCCTTGCGCTTGAGCGGATCGAGCGCGGAGAACGCCTCGTCCATGATCATCAGCGACGGGTTCACCGCAAGCGCCCGCGCAAGACCCACGCGCTGCTGCATGCCGCCGGACAGCTGCGCGGGCAGTTTTTCCGCAAACGGCGCGAGGCCGACCTGTTCGAGCACGGTCATCGCGCGCTTCTCGCGCTCCTTGCGGCCAACGCCCGCCACTTCGAGGCCGAACGCCGCGTTGGACAGCACGGTGCGCTGCGGCATCAGCGCGAACGACTGGAACACCATGCTCATGTCCTTGCGGCGCAGCGCCGTCAGCTCGGAGCGCGGCACGCTGGCCACGTCGCGGCCGTCGATCAGCACCTTGCCGGCCGTCGGTTCGACCAGCCGGTTGATCAGGCGGATCAGCGTCGATTTGCCGGAGCCGGACAGGCCCATCAGAACGAAGATCTCGCCTTCCTTGACTTCGAACGATACGTTGTGGACGCCGACAATCTGACCGGTGCGCGCGAACACTTCCTCTTTCGTCGCGCCGCCTGCCAGCATGCCGATCGCCTGCTTCGGGTTGGTGCCGAACACCTTGCACAGCCCTTCGACCACGACCTTGGGGGAATTCATTGAATGCTCTCCTTTGTCGACCGGAGTTAGCGCTTTAGCGCTTACTCCGGTCCCATGCACCGCTTCGACCGGAGTTGGTGCTTTAGCGCTTACTCCGGTCCCATGCACCGCGTCGACCTGAGTTGGCGCTTTAATGCTTACTCCGGTCCCATGCAAGATAGTTGCTGCAGTGGCGGACGTCCGTCCGCGCTGTGCATACATAGTTGCCAGAAAAAAGTATGGCTAGCCGACTATTTGCGACAGGCACATGTGGAAATGCGACACCCGTTTTTTGGGCGTGCCGGGCGATGGCGGCTGGAGCCTTGTGGGGTAAGGGTTTGGCAGCGGTCGGGGGCGTGTTGAGGCGTGTCGCGCCAGAGCAAGTGGAGCCAGTGCGCGGCAAAAAAAATGCAGGTCGGTGGGGCTGGCCGGGTGTGGTGTCGCAGTGCAGCAAGGCGCTGGCCGGCGGACGTCGGTTGAAAAAACTGTGGTCACCCGTCCAACGGTGGGCGTTGGATGGCTCAAAATCAGGAGCATCGGTTCGACCGAGGCCATTCCGGGAAACACGACACGTTCATCGTCAGCGAGTCGGGGATGTACGCACGGGTCCTGCGCCGTCGTCGTATGCGGGGGCAAACATCTACGTCCGAGAAGCGGTGCGTCGCCACCACCACGCCCAGAGTGCGGCAGCGAACAGTACGACAGTGTCTACGGCGCCAAGCATTGGCAATGGGTCGGTCCACTTGCCCATGTTCGCCGACCGGGAATAGTAAGGCGCGTCACTGCCGTAAGCCTCCACCAGATTGCTTAGGTTGATTGCACTCGTGGTACAAGGACGGCACATAACACGACAATGGACAGAATGCGCCTGGATTTATTTTGAATCACTTTAACTGTCGGCCGCTTGCGTACGAATTGCTCATAGAATCGTCTTTACTCAATGGAGAGGATTCAAGACTTTTCGCGTCCCGACTGCGACTTGTGTGAATCTGTCAATCGCGTGCAAGCGGGTCGGCGCGCGCGCCACTCGATGAGCGGTTAATCGGCATGCACGTAATGCAACTGGCGCAGCGAGCCGTCATTTGTTGTGCCGAAGCACTGAAGCCGCGCACCGGCCCCCTGCATCCCTCGCGACACTCGCGACACTCACGGCCCACTGCGCCGAACGCGACGTCGGCGCAGCGTAGCCGCAACAGTCCGCGCTTACTGGCTCGCGCCAGTTCCAATACCGGCCTTCTTCTGCGCTTTCTGCAGCTTGTCCGGATAGTTCGGGTCGTTCTGGCCCGGCTGGTAGCCTGCGTCTTCGAGCTTCTTCAACTCGGCATTCTTCTTGGCGCGCGCTTGCTTGCGCGCCTCTTTACGCTCGGCTTTGGTGGGTTTCGCAGTGCTCGCCGCGGCGGGCGCAGCCGTCGTGGCGGCGTCGCTGGCGCCTTGAGCCGCGGCGAGCGGAATGCTGCCGGCTACCATGGCCGTGACGGCAAGTCCGAGCATGATCTGTTTAATGGCAAAGCTCTTCATTTTCAATTCCCCTCTCGAAAGTTGGCAATAGCATTCAAGCTTGTCTGCGAGTCTTCTGTTCACCACCGCGAGGCGCGCACGACACTCAGTACGGACTCGCGCTCAAAGCTTACAGGCAAACCATCACAAGAGTATTTTCAGCGCCGCGCGCGGGTCTTGCATCAAGCAGACGAATCTCACGAGCCAGCCGCGCGCGCCGCATCCTCTTCCTGCAATTTCCGCCACAAGATCTTGCCGCTGCCCGACTTCGGCAGCGACGCCACGAACTCGACGATGCGCGGGGCCTTGTACGAGGCCATCTGCTCATGCGCCCAGTCGATGATCTCCTGCGCAGTAATCGTGCCTGCATGCGCCGCATCGGGCACCACCAGCGCCTTCACGGTCTCGCCGCGCTTCTCGTCCTTCACGCCGATCACGCAGACCTCGTGAATCGCAGGATGCCGGTACATCAGCGCCTCGACTTCGGCCGGCCACACCTTATAACCGGACGCGTTGATCATACGTTTGAGACGGTCGGTCATGAAGAAATAACCGTCTTCGTCGATATGGCCGAGATCGCCGGTTCGCAGAAACCGCTTGCCGTCGAGTTCGATGAACGCTTCCGCCGTCGCCTTCGGATTGCCCCAGTAACCCTGCATGACCTGCGGCGCGTGAGTGACGATCTCGCCGGTTTCGCCTTGCGGCAGCTCTTGCAGCGAGACCGGATCGATCACGCGCGAGTCCACGTCGAACACGGGAATGCCCAGGCACTGCGGCTTCGGGCGATGCGGCGGATTGATGTGCGTGCCGGCAATCGTCTCCGTCATGCCGTAGCCTTCAACATAATCGAGCCCGGTCAGCGCCTTGAGCTTTCTGGCGATCGCGTCCGGCATCGCCGCGCCGCCGCCGCGCGTGCCGGTGAGGCTCGACAGATCGTATTCGCCGAGCTTCGGGTTCGAGAGGAAATCGACCATCATCGTCGAGATCGACTGCCATGCGGTGACGCGATATTTCTGCATGCATAGCGCAGCGGCCTCGCGATCCCAGCGCGGCAACAGCACGATGGTCGCGCCGGAGAAGACCGCGCTGTTCATGCCGCCCTGCATGCCGGTCACGTGAAAGAGCGGCAAGACCGATAGATAAACGCCGTCCGGCGGCGACGAGAACCACACGCAGCCGCCGAGCGCCGTGCTCATCACGCTGCGGTGCGTATGCATGCAGCCTTTCGGCTTGCCGGTGGTGCCGGACGTATAAGGCATCACGCACAGATCGTCGGGACCGGTGGTGAGCGGCCCCGGCGTGATGCGCCGTTCGAGCACGTCCTGCCAGGGCGTGACGCCGGGAATCGCGAACGTCTTGCGTGGCGCAGCGACGAATTCAGGCACGGGAATCGGCGACGCCTGTTTCAGATAATCGCTATACGTCGCCACGATGGCGTGCTGGAGGCCCTGGCCGGCCCCGCTGCCGATCAACGGCTCGACGTTCGCGAACAGGCATTGCGGCGCGATGATCGTGGTCGCGCCGCTGTCCTCCACGTAATGCGCGAGCTCGCCGGTCATGTTCATCGGATTGACCGGCACCACTACCGCGTTCGCCCTCAGGATGCCGTAGTAAGCGATGATCCATTGCGGACTGTTCTGCATATACAGCAGTACGCGCTCGCCTGCCTTGACCTGGCACTCCTGCTGCAGAAAACCCGCAATCCGTTCGGCTTCGTCCTTGAATCCGGCAAACGTGATCGTAGTGCCGTAGAAGATGATGAACGGCTTGTGAGGATAGCGCGCCGCCGAGACTTCGGCGTTGTAGAAAAGATTGGTCTCGGGCAGCGTCAGATGCAGCGGCACTTGCGGTGGCCAGTGCGGGTGATGGCGTTCGTTCATCAGCGTCTCCTGCTTTTCACTGTCGGTGCGCGCCCGGTCTTTGCCGGGCGCTTCGTTCACATCGCCGCGTCCGAACAGCGTGACACTCAGACGATGATCGCGCCGCCGTCCACCGCGAACTCCTGGCCGGTGATATGACGCGATGCCTCGCTCGCGAGAAACACGATCGGACCTTTGAGATCTTCGTCGCCGCCCAGACGCTGCAAAGGCGTGCGCGAGACGATTGCGTCTTCGAGTTTGCCGAGCAGACCCGCCGACATCTTCGAAGGGAAAAAGCCGGGGCAAATCGCGTTGACGTTGATGTTGTACTTGCCCCATTCCGCAGCGAGCGCCCGCGTGAAATTGATCGCAGCGGCCTTGGACGTGTTGTACGCAATCGTGTTCATGCCCGGCGGCGAACCCTTCAAGCCCGCCACCGAAGCGATATTGACGATCTTGCCCGCGCGCCGCGGGATCATGCTGCGCTTGCCGACTTCGCGAGCGAGGAAGAACGGCGCGTTGACGTTCAGGTTCATGACCTTGTGCCACGCTTCGTCCGGATAGTCTTCGGCGGGCGCGCCCCATGTCGCGCCCGCGTTGTTGACGAGAATATCGATGCGGCCATGCACGCCCAGCACTTCATCCACGAGGCCGGGGATACCTTCGAAGCGCTGCAGGTCGTTGACCACCGTTTGCACTTCGATGCCGAGTTGTTGCAGATGCGTTTTCGCCTCGGCGAGTTCGTCGGCCTTGCGCGCGGTGATCGCGACACGGCAGCCCATTTCGCCGAGCGCCTCGGCCATTTGCAGACCGAGGCCGCGCGAGCCGCCGGTGATGAGTGCAACCTTGCCGTCCAGTTGAAACAGGTCCTTCACAGACATTGCGTCGCTCCTCCAGATTTGTTCTGCTATGCAGATCGGTATGCCGCTTTTGCGCCCATCATACGTGCCGAGATTCAGCCTGTAAATAAAAGCACGATCATTCACTTTCGTTATAAACTGGCACGCATCATCGAGTGGCGGAGCATCCGGAATTACCCGAATACCGCGCATTTCAACCGCGCTGTGCCGATACGTTCGAGGGCCGTTTTTTACACGTGTCTTACGCAGCGGTTCCGCATAGCCGCTCACTTTCCACGGGTTTTCTCTTATGCAAGATGCGCTGATCATCAACTCACGCGATCTCGAGTTCCAGCTGTTCGAAGTGCTCGAAGCAGAGACGCTGACACGCCGTGCACGACACGCCGATCACAGCCGCGAGACCTTCAACGCCGCGCTCGAAACCGCGCATGCGGTCGCCGTGGAAAAGTTCGCGACGCACAACCGTCTCTCGGACGAACACGAACCGCAGTTCGACGGTGAACGGGTCACCTTGCCCGCCGAGGTGAAGGATGCACTCGACGCGATGCGCGCCACCGGCTTTCTCGCCGCGGGCAAGGACTACGAATGGGGTGGCATGCAGTTGCCGTCGGTGATTTCGTTCGCGTGCCTGTCGCTCTTCAAGAGTGCGAACATTGCCACCTCGTCGTACGCCATGCTGACCACGGCGAACGCGAACGTGATCGAACGCTTCGGCAGCGCGGCGCAAAAGCGCAAGTATCTGCAAGCGCTGTTCGAAGGACGCGCGTTCGGCACCATGGCGTTGACGGAACCGCAGGCGGGCTCGAGCCTGTCCGATCTCGTCACGAGCGCGACGCCCAATGCGGACGGCACCTATTCGATTCGCGGCAACAAGATTTTCATTTCCGGCGGCGATCACGAGTTGAGCGAGAACATCGTTCATCTGGTGCTGGCACGCATTCCTGGCGGGCCGCCGGGCGTCAAGGGCATTTCGCTCTTTACCGTGCCGAAGTTCCACGTCAACGAAGACGGCAGCCTCGGTGCGCGCAACGACGTCGCGCTCGCGGGACTGATTCACAAGATGGGCTGGCGCGGCACCACGTCCACCATGCTGTCGTTCGGCGAACACGGCGAATGCATCGGCGAGTTGGTGGGCGAACCGCATCACGGTCTCGCCTATATGTTCCACATGATGAACGAGGCGCGCATCGGCGTCGGTCTCGGTGCGGTCATGCTTGGCTACCGCGGCTATCTGGCATCGCTCGATTACGCGCGCGAACGGCCGCAAGGACGCCGCCCCGACAACAAGAATCCGCTCGATCCGCAATTGCCGCTGATCGAACACGCCGACGTGCGCCGCATGCTGCTCGCACAAAAAGCCTATGTGGAAGGCGCTTACGCGTTGTGTCTGTACGCGGCACGTCTCGTCGACGAACAGAATACCGGCGAGAGCGAAGCCGCGCGCGCCGAAGCCGGCCTGCTGCTCGACCTCCTGACGCCGGTGGTGAAATCGTGGCCATCTCAATGGTGTCTCGAAGCGAACAGCCTCGCGATCCAGATTCACGGCGGCTACGGCTATACGCGTGAATATCCGGTCGAGCAGTTCTATCGCGACAATCGGCTGAACATGATTCACGAAGGCACGCACGGCATTCAGGCGATCGATCTGCTCGGCCGCAAGGTGACGATGAAACAGGGCGCCGCGCTCAAACAACTGGCGCGCGAAATCCAGCACACGATCGACGCGGCGCGCGAACGCCCGGCATTGCATGCGCACGCCGATGCGCTTGGCGAAGCATGGACCGATCTGACTGCCACGGTCGAAGCGTTGCTGCCCACGCTGGCTCACGACAGCGAACGCGCGCTCGCCAATGCGAATGCGTTTCTCGAAGCCTTCGGCCATATCGCGATTGCGTGGACATGGTTGCGCCAGGCGATCGTCGCGAGCACCGCGCTACCCGCATCGCATAGCGAAGCGGACGCGGACTTTTATCGCGGCAAGCTGCAGGCGTGCCAATGGTTCTTCCGCTGGGAACTGCCGCGCGTCGCCTTGATGCTCGCCACGCTGCGCAGTCTTGACGACACCACGCTCAGCATGGCGCCACAATGGTTCTAAGCTCCGCCGCATAAACGGACTCGCAGCCCGATATGTGGAACATCCTCGTCACACGTGCGCAACGGAAGTCGTCGCAATGATTGCCGGAATGGCTGCCAATGCGGCATTCCGGCCAGTTTTTCCAGCATGAGCGCTTCGGCTGGAGTATTGTTTAAGCGCGCCGGGAGCGTCGCGGCATCACTCTTCTACAAGACAGGGTGCTCCTCGTGGGCGGAAAAGTGCTCGCAAGCGCGTGGTTTTTTGCATGCAACGAAGCGACATCAACTTTTCGAGGATGGAGAAAACGTGAAAACAGTCAATCTTTTGAAGGCGCTCGGCATCGCATTGTGTTTGGCAACGGCGGCCAGCGCCTATGCGCAGTCGAGCGACGCGACGGCCACCGGCGACGCGTCGGCGCCCAGTGCCAAAACGGTGAAGAAGACGGACCGCGCGCTGGGTCTGCAAGTGCGCAAGGCTCTATCGAAAGCGCAGGGTTTTGACGTGTCGAACGTGTTCGTGCGGGCCCGTGGCGGTGCGGTGACGATCACGGGATCGGTGCCCGACGGCGCGCAGATTCCGCAGGCGGAAGAAGTGGCGAAGGGTGTGGCCGGCGTGAAGTCGGTGAACAATAAGCTCACGATCGGCACGCAGGGCGGCGGCGGAGGTTAAGCGTCTGCTTTCACCCGGTGACTTGCCGGTCACGACAGGCAACGCCGCTCGTCGCTCGATGCGAGCGTGAGGCGTTGCCTGTCGTCCTGGTATTTGAACCGCTTATTGAAGCGCCCATTGAAACGTACATGGAAGCGCTTATCGTCGAACGAGGCCGACCACGTAGCGGCACACGTCTTCGCCCGCATTGAAGAACTCGCATTCGAGCGGCGCGCCAAGCTGCAGACAATCCCCCGCTTCCAGCCGGTAAACCTGCTTGCCTTCCCGGAAGGTCAACACGCCCAGCGTCACCCAGATCTGCTGATGCTGGAACACGAAAGCATCCGGCGGATACGGTACTTTCACGCCAGGCGGCAGTTCGATCTCGAGCAATTCCAGCACGCCGCCCGTGGGTGGCGAGATGCGCCGGCGCGTATAGCCGGTCTCCGGGTCCTGCCAGACCGACTGCTGCGCATGCCGCACGAGCCGCTCGCCGGTCTGCTCGGCCAGCGCCAGCAAAGTCGATAAGGTCAGGCCGAACGCGCCTGACAGACGCCCGAGCACCGTCGCCGTGGGACTCGCCTCGCCTCGTTCGATCTTGCTGATCATCGCCTTCGACACCCCCGAGCGCTCCGCCAGCTCGCTCAGCGACCAGTTGCGCGCCTCGCGTTCGGTCTTCACGCGCGAGGAGATCGCCTGAGTCAGATCGATGGCAGCGGATTCGGACATGGAAAGATGGACGAGTTCGAGAGTGGGGAAAGTGGGCACCGCAAATTATATCGAGGCAGTGTGGGCATGGACGCTGACGCCCCACGCCCGCCTCGCCGCTCATTAAAAGTCAAAATCAAAGTCTTGCATAGTGATTTTTCGTCCACTATATTAAACGCAAGATCGCGTGGTAAGCCCAGCCAGCACGACCCCACGCGACTCGAACGCAGCCGCAAGCATTCGTCCACCCCAGCCGGAAGACACCATGCCGAAGGAAATCGTTCTCAACGCTTTTGACATGAACTGCGTCGGCCACATCCAGCAAGGCATGTGGACGCATCCGCGCGATCAGTCCACGCGCTATACGGATCTGCAGTACTGGACCGACTACGCCCGCACGCTTGAAGCGGGCCTGTTCGACGGCATCTTTTTCGCCGATGTCGCCGGCGTCTACGACGTCTACGGCGGCAACCCCGACGCTGCCCTGCGCGGCGCCGTGCAGGTGCCAGTCAACGACCCGACGCTGCTGATTCCGGCCATGGCCGCGGTGACACGTCATCTGTCGTTCGGCGTCACGTCCAATCTCACGGTTGAGCAGCCGTATCTGTTCGCGCGGCGCATGTCGACGCTCGATCATCTGACGCGCGGCCGGGTCGGCTGGAACATCGTCACCGGCTATCTGGATAGCGCGTCGCGCGCGATCGGCCTGACCGGCCAGATGGCGCACGACGACCGCTACGACCTCGCCGACGAATACATGGAACTGGTCTACAAACTGTGGGAATGCAGTTGGGAAGACAGCGCGGTGCTGCGCGACAAAGTTCAGGGCGTGTATGCGGACGCGTCGAAAGTCCATGTGATCCATCATCACGGCAAGCAGTATCGGGTGGACGCCATGCATTTGAGCGAGCCATCGCCGCAGCGTACGCCGGTGTTGTATCAGGCGGGTTCGTCGGCGCGCGGCAAACGGTTCGCCGCGGCGCACGCCGAGTGCGTGTTCGTCAACGGCCAGGCGAGACCGGCCGTGAAAGCGATTGTCGATGATATTCGCGCGCATGCCGTTGCGGGTGGCCGCCACGCGGACGACATCAAGGTGCTGCTCGGGCAAACCGTCATCACCGGACGCACGGATAACGAGGCGCAGGAGAAGTACGCGGAGTACCGCCGTTATGTCAGTTCCGAGGCGGCGCTCGTGCATGCGGCGGCGTCGCTCGGTATCGATTTCGCGCGCTACGACCTCGACGAGCCGATCGAAACCGGCAAGAGTCAGGCCATCGTATCGAACGTCGAAGCCATGACGCGCGCCGCCGGTCCGCAGTGGACCAAACGCAAGCTGCTCGAACAGATGATGCTGGGCAGCCGCCAGGCGCCGCTTGTCGGCTCGGCCGAACGGGTGGCGAGCGAGTTGATCGCGTGGACCGAAGAAGCGGGCGTGGACGGCTTCAATCTGTCGCGCACGGTCGCGCCGGAATGCTTCGAGGATTTCATCGCGCACGTCGTGCCGATTCTGCAGGAACGCGGCGCTTACAAGCGAGCGTATCGTGAGGGCACGTTGCGCGAAAAACTCTTCGGGCATGCGCGTTTGCTTTCCAGCCACACGGCTGCGAAATTCCGCTCGCCCGCTTGTGCCGCCGCCCCGGTTCCAGGCAATGCTTAGCAATCACGCCGTCATGCACGTTTTCACTTCGCGCGGCCCGCGCCACCCGCACCGGCATGCAACGGCGCGGCGATTTTTTCGCAGAGGCTCACATGCTTGACAAGAACACCTTCCGCGACGCGATGGCCGGCCTCGGCGCCGCCGTCAACATCATCACGAGCGATGGCGCGGCGGGTCTGGCCGGCTGCACCGCGTCGGCGGTCTGCGGCGTGACGGACGAGCCGCCCACGCTGCTCGTCTGCATCAATCGCAGCAGCCGCAACAACGCGGCTTTCCGAGCCAATGGCAAACTCTGCGTCAACGTGTTGAGCGCGGAGCAGCAGACACTCGCCGGCCACTTCGCCACCAGCACGCTGCCGATGGCGGAACGCTTTGCCGCCGCGCAATGGGATACCCTCGCGACAGGCGCACCGGTCCTGCACGGCGCGCTCGCCTCGCTGGACTGCGAGATCGAATCGGTCACCGAAGTCGGCACGCATACCGTGTTCTTCTGCGCGGTGAAAGCCGCGCATACGCAAGTCGAAGGCGACGCGCTGATCTACTACGGCCGCCGTTATCACCGCGTCGGCGCGCGCTCCGTGCACGCGACGCATACCGCAGAAACCAGCGGCGCGCTCGCCGCTGAATCGGCCGGCTAACGCAGGATGCACGGCACAAGACACGCATGAAAGAGGCCTCGGCAAGCCCGCATCGATCGAGCCACGCGATGGCCGGCAAGACGCGTTCGCTCGTGATTCTGCTGCTCTGCCAGGTGGGCGCGATGAGCGTGTGGTTTTCATCGTCGGCGGTCGTGGCGATCGTCAAGCAGGCGGAGAGTCTGTCCGCCTTGCAGGCGACCTTGCTCACGAGCGCCGTACAAGCCGGGTTCGTGGCCGGCACCGTCACGAGCGCCCTGCTCTCCCTCGCCGACCGCTTCGATCCACGGCGGCTCTTCATGGCCAGCGCGCTGACGGCGGGCGTGGCCACCGCGTGTCTCGTGTTCCTCGCGCCGGCGAGTCCGCTCGCGATCCTGCTGCGGCTGTTGACGGGCATCTGCATGGCGGGCGTCTATCCGGTCGGCATGCGGCTCGCGGCGACCTGGGCGAAAGGCGACCTGGGCCTGTTGATCGGACTGCTGGTCGGCGCGCTGACCTTCGGCTCGGCGAGTCCGCATTTGCTGGCCGCACTCGGCGGTTCGAGCTGGCGCGCGATCTATGGCATCTCGGCGTGCTGCGCGCTGCTGGCGGGCGCCGCGATTCTGCTGTGCGGCGTCGGCCCGAACATGGCGCGCGCGACGCGCATCGAATGGTCCGCGCTGGCCGGCGCCTGGCGCAACCCCGCGTTGCGCCTCGCGAACCTCGGTTATCTCGGCCACATGTGGGAGTTGTACGCGATGTGGGCATGGCTCGCCGTGTTCCTGCAGGCGAGCTTTGCGGCGGCCGGTATGCCAGAGCCGCGCGCGGCGGCCGAATGGCTGACCTTCGGCGCGGTTGCGGCGGGCGCGCTCGGCGCATGGCTCGGCGGCGTATTGGCGGACCGGCTCGGCCGCACGACGGTGACGATTGGCGCGATGGCCGTGAGCGGCGCGTGCGCCGCGCTGATGGGCTGGCTGCTCGGCGCGCCGGTCTGGCTGGTTGGCTGCGTGGCGCTGTGCTGGGGGATTTCCGTGATTGCCGATTCCGCGCAGTTCTCGGCGAGTATTGCCGAGCTCGCCGAGCCGGCGTCGATCGGGACGCTGTTGACCGCGCAGACTTGCGCGGGCTTTCTGTTGACGTTGGTGAGCATTCATCTGGTGCCGGACGTCGTCGCGCTGGCGGGTTGGCGCGGCGCCTTCACCATGCTCGCGATCGGGCCGATTCTCGGCTGTGTCGCGATGGCGCGTTTGCGGCGTTTGCCGGATGCGCGACGGCTTGCGGGTGGCCGGCGTTAGGACGCTGGGCCGCTACTAGTCATCCTCTCCAATGCCCCGGCACCCACGCCCAATGATTGCCTTCCCAACGGTAGTGGCCTTTCACCCAGTGATAGCCCGGCGCCGGCGCGGCGGGCACCACTTCGACGAGCGGCTCGGGTTGCGGCGGCCTGGCGGGCTCGACCACGCAGGCTGACAACAGCGCGACGCAAAGACCCGCGAGCGATACGGCGCGTACATTCGATATCGTTTTCAAGTTCCTCTCCTGACTGTTTTCATTTGATTTAAGCCGGTTCCCTTACCGGCTCTTTGGTTGACGACGTGGATGAAGGCGCACTCTTTCGCGGCGACCGCCGTTACGCACGCACGATGCCGCTCAGCGGCCGCCCCGCCGGCGTCTGGCCGAACAGCGCGGACGCCGTGCGTTGCGGATCGAGCCCGAGGCTTTCGCTCGCGATGCCGGCGATCAACGCATCGAGCGAGGTGGTCGGCTTGAGGTCGCGTGCTTCGTAAAGATTGTGCGGCGCAAGGCCTGGCCAGTCGGCGATCACGCGTCCGCCCTGCACCGAGCCGCCCAGCACCATCGCCACCGAACCCGTACCGTGATCGGTGCCGCCCGTGCCGTTGGCGGCGGCGGTTCTGCCGAACTCCGTCGCGACCAGCACGGTGGTCTTGCTCCACAACGGGCCCATGCCATCGCGCAACGACGCCAGCATCGTGTCGAGCGCCTTCAACTGATTGGCGAGACGCGCGTTCTGCGCGCTGTGCGTATCCCAGCCGCCGGTTTCGATCATCGCGATCCGTGGACCGTTCTCGCGCGACAGGAAACTGGCGGCGAGCTTGCCGAGACTCGCCGGATCCTGGCGCGCGCTGGCGTCGCCGGCCAGGCCGCGCGCGGTCATCGCCGACTCCCACAGCGGGCGCAACTGCGCGTCTTGGTCGTAGAGTTGCGAGACCCGCGTGAGCAGATCGTCGGGGGCTTGCGGCAACGCCGAGGGCGCATACGACGTCACCGCCGCTGGGCCGCGCAACGCCATCGGCACAGTCGGCGCGAACGCGATCGCGTTCTCGCGCGTGGCGGGCAACTGCGCGACGAGCCGGTTCAGCCAGCCGTCTTTCATCTGATACGGCGACGTGCCGCCGGTCTCGAGCACGTTCTGTCCGTCAAAGTGCGAACGGTCGCGATATGGCGACGCCACCGCGTGCACGAACAGCGCCTGATGGTTCGCGTACATCGCGGCGGTCTGCCCCATCGCGGGATGCAGCGCGAAGGTGCCGTTCAGGCGTGGCGCGTTCGCGGTGTCGATGGCGAGCGCGCCGCGCAATGTCGCGTAGGCGGGTTCGGCGTAGGGCACGACGATGTTCAGACCATCGGCGGCGCCGCGCTGGATCACGAACACGAAACGGCTCTCGGTGGCGACGCTCGCGAACGCGATCTGCGGCGACACGAGCATCGCGCCCGCGCCGGCAGCGGCGACGCTCAGAAACTTGCGGCGTGACAGCATGGCATTCATCTCCGTTGAAAATCCGGCGAGACCAGCAACAGCGCGATCGCCGTGGATGCGCTTTCGGCGCGCGATACCGCTGTGGCCGTCGGCGCACTGAGCGAACCGGCGAGCAGGGCCTGGCCGAGTGCGCGCGCATCGAGCCGGTCGCCGACTTGCGACGCGAAACGCTGCGCCACTTCGACCCGGCGCACGAGCGCGTCGGGCGCAGCCCAGCTCGCGGCGATGTCGTCGTAACCGGCGGGCGAGCCGGGGCGCCACACCGGCTGGCCGAGCTGCGTGAGAATGGGCGCCGCCTGCAGCTTGCCGAGGTCCTGCCAGCCGAGCCCACGCATCGACGAAATGGTCCACTCCCACGGCGTCTTGAACTTCACGGCGGTGGGCGACCACGCTAGCGGCATGTCGATCAACGCGCGATAGACGGTCGGCAGATCGCCGCCGCTGCGCTCGAACGCGCTGGCCAGATGTTCGCTCACGCCGGGCGGCGGATTATCGGCGACGAAATGACGGGCCAGCTTGCCGCCGATATGCTGCGCGGTCGCCCGTGCGCTTGCGAGGTCATGCAGGATCGCGAGCGCCTGCTCTTCGCCCGCCTGGTCGTAACGGCGTCCCATGATGATCCGCGAACCGGGCTCGTGCAGTGCGGCGCGAAATACGAAGGTGCCCGGCGCGGCGTTCTGCTGCATGGCCAGCCGGCCCGCGTTGCCCGCATTGCCGGCGTTGGCCGGATTGCCCGCGACGCTCCAGCCGGTCAGCGCGCGGGCGAATTCGGTGACGTCGTCCTGGCTATAGCCGCTGCGCACGCCGAGCGTATGCAGTTCCATGATTTCGCGCGCGAGGTTTTCGTTCAGGCCGCGCTTGCGCTCCGGGTTTCGCTGCGCGGCACGCATGGCCGCCATGCTGTCCGGTCCCACCGAGCGCGTCTGATCGAGAAACAGTTGCATGGCCGGATGACGCTCGACGGCCACCAGCATGTCTTCAAAGCGGCCCAGCACGTGCGGGCGAATCGCCTCGGCCTCGAACGAACCGGCCAGCGCCGCGACGCCGGGCTTTTCGGTGGAGACCGCGAAGTGGTTGGCCCAGAAATGCACCAGCCGTTCGACGAACGGCGTCTGCGTGGTCAATGCACTCGTGACCCGCGCATTCACCGACGAGCGGTACATGTCGAGTATTTCACCGCGAAGCGCTTTTCGTTCGGCTTGCCTGGCAGATTGCGCGTTCGCTTGCGCCGGACTTAGCGTGTCGGCCTGCGCGTTTGCTTGTGCGTTCGCCTGCGCGCTGGTTTGGCCACCCGGCTTTGTCATGTCTTGCGCGTTCGCTGCATGCGCACCGGTTTGTCCATCAGGTCTCGCCATGTTCTGCGCGTTCGCGGAGCGAGTCGCCGCGCCCTCGCCCGCATTCTGGCGAGCCTGCTGATTGAACTGCATGCGCTGCTGCACCAGTTCGGTCGAGAGCGCCACCGAGTCGGGCCGGTTCGCCCACGCGGCCGGCCGCGCCTGGTACTGTTCGAACTGGGCGAGCAGCCAGGCCTTGGGGTCGGCGGGCGGCGTGTCGTCGGCACGCGCGCCCAGGCCGAAGCGGTTCAGCGCAATCGCCGCGGTGTTCAGGTTCGGTGAGTTGGCCATACCATCCTCTTCGGCTGTGGATATTCCTTGAACGGCCGCCACGCGAAAATCCGTCGCGGCCGCCGCGGTTTTTTTAATCGCCCGAAGATTCGCTCGATGCCTGATTCGCCGGTTTCTTCGCATTCGCCGCCGGCGCAGGTTCACGCCATTGCCCGCGCACTTTCAGGCTGTCGGCGAATTGAACCCGCTCCTCGGGCGACAAGCTCGCCGCGAAGTCGGCCACACTGCCTTCCACTTGCGCGCGCAGATGGCTGTCGGCTTCGCGCGTACGCGTGAGCGCGGCGTCGAGCGCGGCGCGATCGAACTGCGGCGCCGCCAGCAGACGCAACACTTCGCGACGCCCTTCGCGGCCTTCGCGGGCATATTGCCGGCCGTCGCGGCGCGCGTCTTTCAGGCCGTCGACAAAGGCCTTCTGGCGCTCGGCCGAAAGCGTTTCGGCGGCGAAGCGAAGCGCGCGCTGTTGCGCCAGCACGGGCGCCGTGGCGCCACGCGCGGTGAACCATTGATACGCACCACCGACGATCGCGCCCACCAGAAACACATTCAGCACCAGCGAGGCCACTAGCACGATTTTCCACGACCGGCCGTTCATTCGTCGCTCCAATCGGCGGACGAACCACCGAAGCTCGAAGTTAAATAAGACGACTCATGCGCTTGCGACGCCTGCGGCCCCGTTCCCGTCAGCACGAAGAACGACACGGCGAAAGCGCCGGCCACGCCGCCCAGCAGTCCGACGCCCGCGACCGCCGCGCCCGACCACCACAGGCGCCGCCGCGGCGCCGCCGGCTGTCGCACCGGCGCGCTGTCGAGCACGCGCTCGAGCAGGGCCGCGTCCGGCGGCTCGACCTTGTCGGCGGCAAGCCACGCATCGACGCCGGCCGCCTCCGCCAGCAGCGCATCGGCTTCGGCGCGATGCGACTGCGCCCACGCCTGCGCCGCCGCGCGGTCCTGTTGCGGCCAGCGGCGCGGCTCGGCGCCGTAGGCCTCGACGATCTGCTGAAATCTTTCGGGCGTCATGACTTGTCCTTGCTAAGGCCGCTGCCGGCCAGTTGAGCGCGCAGATTGCGGCGCGCGCGTGCCAGCAGACTTTCCAACGCATCGACGCTGATGCCCATCAGGGCTGCGGCGTCGATGTTCGACATTTCCTGGTAGTAGTTGAGTACCAACGCCTCGCGCTGGCGTGCCGGCAACGCGGCGAGTGCATCGCGGACCCGCTGGTCCTCGGCGCGCGCTTCGAGTCCGGCCTCAGGCAGCGGCGCGGGATCGACCTCGTCGGGCATCTCTTCGCGGGTTTCCTCGCGCCGGCCGCGCAGCCGGTCATAGCAGAGATTGAGCGCAACGCGATGGACCCACGTGTCGAACTTCGCCTCGCCTTCCCGCCAGCGCGACGCCTGTTTCCAGATGCGCACGAACACCTCCTGCGCCACGTCTTCCGCTTCCATGCGGTCGCCCAGCATGCGAGTGGCGAGCGCGAGCAGACGCGGCAGCTTGCGCGAGACGAGCGAGCGGACGGCGGCCGGATCTTGCCGGCCGACCTGTTCGAGCAGTTCCGCGTCGGGGTCGCGTTCGCTCAAGGCATGACGCTCCTGAGCGCGAGTGCGTCGCACCGCATGGATCGCGCCGTGGGACGAACGTCACGCCTTCTGATGCCTCTCATGCTGGCTGCACCTCTCACGGATGGTTGCACGCGCACCGGTTCGAACGGTGAGCGCGGGACAGAAGACAGCACGCCTTGCCATGCACAACCGCAATCAATATACGACGACCGCCGGCCGATAGTAGGCCGGCCGCGCCGGGTACACCACACAGCCGGCGAGCATGGCCGCCAGCAGAATCATCACGAACGTTTTCATAGCAGTCTGCCTGGTTGGGGGACGCGGCGCGCCGAACAACGTCGAGCGTCGCAGCGCTTCCCGGTCATGCCCAATGGCCTTCCACCCAGCGCCAGTTGGGGCCACGCGCCACCCAGTGCCCCGGCACCCAGCGATGCCCGACGCGCACCGCCTGCCAGTGGCCGCCCACCCAGACATAACGGCCTTCGGCCCAACGCCAGTGGCCGGGATCCCATGCGTAACCGGCACGCGGCGCCGGCATCACTTCGACGCGCGGCGGCGGCGGCGCCATCGGCGCGACGATCACCGCCTGCGCGAAGGCCGGCGCGGCGGTCAGCGTGGCGGCGCAGGTCAGCGCGGCAGCCAGCATGGAGGTGAGCAAGCGAAGCGGTTTGGTCGATGTCATGTTGGTTTCTCCCATAAGAGCCGAAGCCGGAAAAAGCGGCGCCGTTTCCTGTTGAACGCAGCAGCGGAAAAAATCCGTCGCCACGGGCGTGTGAAAAATTCAAAAGGAAAGAAGGATGCGGGAAAAACCGCGATGTAACGCGAGGCGCAGGGTCGCAGCCATTGCCGCGCGCCCACGCTGCGTCAGCGGAACGACAGGAAAGGTTACGCAAATAAATAAAAACCGAGGGCTTCGGTAAGGTTCGCGCCTCGAAATCTTAATTATCGAATGGTCCAATGCGCGCAGTTCGTCGCGGCAAGACCACTAGCACTAGCTGTATTTCTAGCGATATCCCCAGCGATCATCCACACGTATTCCGATGGAAACGCTGAACGGCGAAGTCGAATCTGGAGCCCTGTCAAATGTTCCGTAGAACCCTCCTACCCATCCCGTTCGCGGCGCTGCTTGCGCTCGCAGCTTGCGGGAACAACAACGTGAACACGCCCGCACCGGTGGTATCGGCTCAGGACGCCGTGGCCACGGCCACGCCGATCAAGCACGTCGTGGTGATTTTCGGCGAGAACGTTTCGTTCGACCACTACTTCGGGACCTACCCGAGCGCAGCCAACCCGACCGGCGAGCCGCAATTCGTGGCAGCCGCGGGCACGCCGACGGTCAACAACCTCATCAGCAACAACCTGATCGCGGTCAACCCGAACGCCCTGGCCACCTCGCCGAACACGGCGGGCCGCACGGTCGGCAGCGTGGCGATCGCGGGCCTGGGCCTGCCGGCAACCGATCTGGTGCCGTTCCGCCTGGACCGTTCGCAAGCCAATACGTCGAGCCAGAACCACGCCTACGCGGCCGAAGAGCTCGCCTATGACAACGGCGCGATGGACGCGTTCCCGCTGTTTACGGCCGCCACCTCGACGATCGCCGGCAGCACCGGCGCGTTCGCCACGAAGGGCCAGGTGCTCGGCTACTTCGACGGCAACACGGTCACGGCCATGTGGAACTACGCGCAGAACTTCGCGATGAACGAGAACGCGTACACGGACACGTACGGTCCGTCGACGCCGGGCGCGATCGAAGTGGTCTCCGGCCAGAACAACGGCGCGGTCGTCACGGGCGGCACCTCGCCCAACGCGATTCCGGACTCCACGGGCGGCTTCACGATGATCGGCGACCTCGACCCGACCGGCGACGTCTGCACGATCGCGGCGAACAGCCCGCCGACGGCGGTGATGTCGTCGAAGAACAAGAACATCGGCGACCTGCTCAACGCGAAGGGCCTGACGTGGGGCGGTTTCATGGGCGGCTTCAATCTGCAGACCGTCAACCCGAACGGCACGGTCGGCTGCGCGCGCTCGACCTTCTCGCAAGTGCTGAACGCGACCAAGGCCGACTACGTACAGCATCACGCGTGGTTCCAGTATTACGCGAGCACGGCCAACCTGGCGCATACGCGTCCGACGTCGACGGCGCTGATCGGCGCGACCGATCCGCTCGACAACACGGCAACGCCGGTGCACCACCAGTACGACACCGACGACTTCTTCGCCGCGGTGAAGGCGGGCAACTATCCGTCCGTCAACTTCCTGAAGGCGCCGGCGATCAGCGACGGCCACCCGGGCAATTCGGATCCGATCGACGAACAGGCGTTCGTCACGAAGGTGATCAACTTCCTGCAACAGCAGCCTGACTGGAAGAACACCGCCGTGATCATCGCCTACGACGATTCGGACGGCTGGTACGACCACCGCTTCAAGGCGCCGACGAGCGCATCGTTCGATTCGACCACGCCGCAATCCGCGGGCGGCAAGACGGTGGCGGGCAGCGACAACCTGAGCGGCGTGGGTCAGTGCACGGCAGCGGGCGCGGTGCAGCCGCAAGGCGTGAACGGCGGCGCGGTGAACGGCCGTTGCGGCCCGGGTACGCGTACGCCGTTTATCGTGGTGTCGCCGTGGGCGAAGGTCAACTTCGTCGACGATACGCCGATCACCCAGGCCTCCGTGGTGCGCTTCATCGAAGACAACTGGCTGGGCGGGCAACGCCTGGGCGGTGGTTCGTTCGACGCGACGGCGGGCAGCATCATGAACATGTTCAACTTCTCGGGTTCCGGCAACAATCCGACGCTGTTCCTGGATCAGAGCCTGGGTACGAAGCTGGCAGCCGCGCCGGCGAGCTGATCCGCGAACGTGCCGAGCGCTTTCCTCTTCCGCTTGCCGGTGAGTGATGCACGTGCCCCATGCGTGCCTCACGCCGCGCGGCAGCGTGTCGTGAAAAGCGTCACGCACCATAAGCCGTAGTTGGGCGTCGAGCCAGTGCAAACGTGCTGGCTCGATTTTGCTTTTTGTCGAACTAGCTGTCATCACCGTCATGAACCCTCCTTCAGACGCCGCCCTGCCTTCGCATCTGCCGGCCGGCGGCGAGCCCGGCCCCGTGATTACCCGCCGCTCGTGGCTCAGGCTGCTCGCGTGGAGCGCGGCCGGTATCGTGCTCGCGTTCATCGTCTACTGCGCGTACGCGCTCGTGTACCCGGAGCGCACGCCGTCCGCGGTCGGCGAGATCGTCGAGGAAATCACCGGCGCGAATCCGCATCCGGTCACGTTGCTGCGTCCGCCGAGCGCGCCGCTGAGCGCGGTGGCGCTGCTCGGCAAACAGATTTTCTTCGACCAGAGTTTGTCGGCGTCGGGCACCCAGTCGTGTGCGTCGTGTCACTCGCCGCAGCATTCGTATGGGCCGGACAACGCGTTCCCGGTGCAACTCGGCGGCGCGCATATGAACCAGGCGGGTTATCGTCCGCCGCCTTCGCTCACGTATCTGTACCGTCAGGCGCCGTTCAGCATCGGCCCGGATCAGGGCGACACCGACGTGCCGGTGGATATGACGCAACTGGCGACGCAAGCTGCCGGCGTGCAGCGCGCGCAAAAGACGGCGCTCGCCGCGCCCGCCGCTCCGGCAATGGTGCCGCAAGGCGGATTGTTCTGGGACGGCCGTGTCGATACTTTGCAGGACCAGGCCCTCGGACCGCTGACCAATCCGGTGGAAATGGCCAACGCAACACCGCAGGATGTCGCTCACAAGCTGCTGGCGACCAAGTACCTGGATCAATTCAAGCAGATCTTCGGACCCGGCATCGTCACCAATCCGAGCCTGTTGATTTCCGAGGCGATGTTCGCCGTCGGGCGATATCAGATCGAGGATCCGTCGTTCCATGCTTTCAGCAGCAAGTATGACTACTGGCTCGAAGGCAAGGCGCGTTTGACGCATGCCGAGCTGCACGGCTTGCAGTTGTTCAACGACAAGGACAAGGCGAACTGCGCCGGCTGCCATTTGAGCCAGCCGAGCAAGGACGGCTTGCCGCCGGTGTTCACCGACACGCAATACGAAGCGCTCGGCGTGCCGCGCAACCCGGCGATTCCGGTCAACAAGGATCCGAAGTTCTTCGATATGGGCGTGTGCGGACCGTTCCGCGACGACCTCGCCAGACAGACGCAGTATTGCGGCATGTTCCTCACGCCGACGCTGCGCAATGCGGCTGAACGCAAGGTGTTTTTCCATAACGGCGTGTATCACGATCTGAAGCAGGTGATGGACTTTTACAACCTGCGCAATACGTCGCCGGAGAAAATCTATCCGCGCGATGCGTCGGGCAAGGTGCAGAAGTACAACGATCTGCCGGCTCAGTACCATGCCAACGTGGACGTGGCCGACGCACCGTTCGATCGTAAGTTCGGCGATCAACCGGCGATGAGCGATCAGGATATTCAGGACATCATCGCGTTCATGAAGACGCTGAGCGACGGGTACAAGGAGTAACGTTGCGAGCCAGGTGCAAAGGCCGCTCACGCGGCCCTTGCACTGCGGGGAGCGAGCCGGTGAGGTATCCTTGCCGGTTCCGCGAACTTTATCCGTACCCTGCCCGATGGCCGATTTCCCCTTCGACGCCGTACTCTTTGACTGCGACGGCGTACTCGTCGACTCCGAACCCATCACCAACCGCGTGCTCACCGAGATGCTCGGCGAGCTGGGCTGGCACTTGAGCGTCGAAGAGACGATGCGCATTTTCGTGGGCAAAGCCGTCCGGGACGAAGCCGCGCTGATCGAAGCGCGCACCGGCGTCGCGATCACGACAGACTGGCTCATGCAGTTTCGCGAGCGGCGCAATGCGGCGCTGGACCTCGAACTCGTTGCGATTCCCGGCGCGCCGGATGCGGTGCGCGCGCTTCATGCGGCGCTGAATGGGCGCATCGCGGTCGCGTCGGGCGCGGATCGCATCAAGGTGGAGATGCAACTGGCCAAGGCAGGGATTCTCGACTGCTTCGAAGGACGCATCTTCAGCGGCCACGAAATGCCCCGCAGCAAACCCTTTCCCGACGTCTACCTGGCCGCGGCCGCGGCGCTCGGTGTGGATCCGCGCCGTTGCGCGGTGATCGAAGACACGGTGACAGGCGCGACCGCGGGCGTTGCCGCGGGCGCCACCGTGTTCGGCTACTGCCCGATCGAACTCGGCCATAGCAGCGCGACTGCCTTGCATGGCGCGGGTGCCACACATGTGTTCAGGGACATGGGCGCGTTGCCCGCCTTGCTGGCGGGATGGCGCGACGTATCGCACTGACTACGGCGCTGAATATCGCATTGTCGACGGCGCAGAACACCGCGCGGACTGCCACGCCCGCTACAGCGCTTATTCGAAGGCCGGATCGATCGGCACGCGGTATCCCACTGCCAGCCGATTCGTCTCGTTGGCCATGCCCACGACCGCGAGCAGTTCGCCGAACATCTCGTCGGTCATGCCGGCGCGGCGCGCTGCCGCCGTGTGACTCGCCACGCAGTAGCCGCAATTGTTCGTCACGCTCACCGCGACGTAGAGCAGTTCCTTGATGAGCGGATCGAGCGCGCCGGGCGCCATCACGTCCTTCAGACTGTCCCATGTGCGCGCGAGGGTCGGCGGATGCTGGGCGATGTACTTCCAGAAGTTGTTGACGTCGTCGACCTGACGGGTCTGCTTGATATCGTCGTACACGGCTTTGACTTCCGGCGACGCCGCGGAATATTCGATGGCTTTGAGCTGGCTCATGCGTTCTCCTTTCCTTGCTGACGAGATTCAACGAACCCTGCGCTCCATGCGCACGGTTCACGGTAGCGGTCTATTGTGACGTGATTTTCAGCGAGCTTCATGACTGCATGACACGCGGACGCATGTCGGCGAATTGCCGACATCGCCTTGCAGCCAGTTGGCCGATCTCCATCACAGTTGCTCGGGAAACGCCGGAGAAGCACGCGGCACGGCGCTTTGCCGCCGATGGCATGGTGTGTGCAATCAACAGGCATGAGTGCGGCATTTCTCCGCTCTCCTCGATCCACCTTGATTCACTCACTCCGCAGGAGATCCACCATGAAAAACCTCGTCCTCAAAGACCTGGCCCGCATCGACGAACTCGACCGCACGGCATCGCTATCGATTCGCGGCGGCATTGCCTACCTGACACGTGAAGCGCCTTCCGGTTGTGGCGGCGCGGAACAGCCCGCGCTCATTCGACGCGGCTGGGATGCATTTCCGCCGGTTCATCTCGGTTGTGGACCGGTGTACTTCCCGTTCGACAAACTGCCTTCGCACTCGGAACCGAAGGTGGTGCCGCTATAGTGTGCCGGCAAGGCCCGATGTAAACGGTGCGGCTTGTCCGCGCCACGGCGTGGCGGTTGCGCAAGCCTGAACGCTACCGCCACGCCGTCTGTCCGTCTTTCGCGCTACTCCGTCTTTCGCGCTACTGCTCCTTGTCGTGTTGCCGCAGCACGGGGCCGCTTGCGCTGTCTTCCACCAGCCAGCCTGCCGCCGCCAACGCGTCACGCAAACGGTCTGCTTCGGTCCATTGCTTCGCGGCGCGTGCTTGCGCGCGTTCGTTAGCGAGCGACGCAATATCCGCCGGAATCTCGGCCGCATCATCTTCTTGCCAGTCGGCGAGGCGCAATCCCAGCACCGTATCGAAGCGATCGACGGTAGCCCTTCGCGTCGCCGCCGGCAGATCGCTTCTGACCACGTCCCACAGCACCGCGAGCGCGCGCGGCAAGTTCAGATCCTGATCGACCTCCGCCTTGAAGCGCGCCACGCTCGGCGCGTCCGGCGTGCCGCCTTGCGGCCATTGCACATAGGTTCTACGCAAGCGGTCCAACGCGGCTTGTGCCGCATCCAGCGCGGCCTCACTGAAGCGCAGGCTGCTGCGGTAGTGCGCGCTAAGGCATAAATAGCGATACGCGAGCGGATCGTTGCCGCGCTCGATCAGCGTCTGCAAATGCACGAAGTCGCCGCCCGACTTCGACATCTTGCCGGCGTCCAGCAACAGAAAATGGCCGTGCATCCAGAAGTTGGCGAGGCGCGTGCTGTGGCGCGCCTGGGTTTGCGCAATCTCGTTGCTGTGATGCACGGGGATGTGGTCTTCGCCGCCGCAATGAATGTCGAACCACGGGCTCAGATACTTCGCCGACATCGCCGAGCACTCGATATGCCAGCCGGGAAAACCGCGGCCCCACGGACTGTCCCATTCCATTTGCCGCGTGGCGCCGGACGGACTGAATTTCCACAGCGCGAAGTCGGTCGCACGCTGCTTCTCACCGGGCGCAACGCGCTTGCCCGCTTGCAGGCCCGCCACATCGAGACGCGCCAGATAGCCGTAGTCGTCCTGCCTGCTGGTGTCGAAATAGACGCCGTCGGCCGTGCGGTAGGTGTAGCCGTTGTGCTCGAGCTCGACGATGAAGTCGATCTGCTCCGCAATGTGATCCGTCGCGCGGCACCAGAGAGCGGGCTCCAGCAGGTTGAGCGCGCGCCAGTCGTTCATGAACGCCGCCGTGTACCGCTCGGCAATCGCCCACGCCGATTCGCCGGTGCGCCGGCTGCCCTTCTCCATCTTGTCTTCGCCTTCGTCGGCATCGGACACCAGATGGCCGACGTCGGTAATGTTCACCACGTGCCGCACGTTGTATCCGTTCAACACCAGCGCGCGCCGCAGCACGTCTTCGAACACATAGGTCCGAAGATTGCCGATATGCGCGTGGTCGTATACCGTCGGGCCGCAGCAATACAGGCCGACCTGATCCGCGTGAATCGGCGTGAATTCGCGCACGACGCGCGACCAGGTGTCGTAGAGGCGAAGCGGCATGTCATGTCTCCAGGCGCTGGGTGTGCAAAAGCAAAAAGGCCACCGGTCGTGTGACGGGTGGCCTCAGGGATGCGGACGTATGCAGATCGAACGCTAGACGCAAGCTCCCCTCGGCAGGCTGTGACAGCATGCGCGCAAAGAATGCGGACGGGAAAGGTTAGAAGCGGTCATGGAAACGATCCTAACGCGGGTTCGCCGGTTCGGTCAATCGCCGACGCACTTTAGTGCAGGCCACGCGCTTGCGGTCGACGCACGAAAAAAGCCCCGCAAGACTCTCGCCTTGCGGGGCTTCGTTTCGAACGAATGGTCGTTCGTCTAGCGCGACATCATGTGCATGCTGACGTTGTGCATGACCCACAACGTGCCGCCGATCACGATGACGGCGGTCAGCAGCGTGAAGGCAAATGCCATCACATTCCAGCGCTGCTCCGACGACGTATTCAGATGCAGGAAGAAAATCAGGTGCACGACGATCTGCACGAGCGCGAGGCCCGCGATCGCGAGCAACGCGTTCTCGCCCGTCAACGTGCCGGTCATGACGAGGCCGAAAGCGGCGACGGTCAGAACGACGGAGAGAATGAAGCCCGTCGTATAGCTGCCGATGCTGCCGTGACTTTCACCTGCGTGGGCGTTATGGCTATGGTCCATTTAGATCACGCTCGCGAGATAGACAAAGGTGAAGACGCCGATCCACACGACGTCCAGAAAGTGCCAGAAAAGGCTCAGGCACGTCAGGCGAATCATGTCGCGTTCGGTCAGGTCGCGATGGCTGATCACCTGAATGGCGAGCACCACCATCCAGATCAGGCCGCACGTGACGTGCAGACCGTGCGTGCCGACCAGCGTGAAGAACGACGACAGGAACGCGCTACGGCTCGGGCCGGCGCCTTCGGCGATCAGGTGCGAGAACTCGCGCAGTTCCAGCACGAGAAATGCGAGACCGAGCAGGAAGGTCACGCCGAGCCAGAACAGCAGCACGCCCTTCTTCTTCTTGTGCGCGCCGAGCATCGCGAAGCCGTACGTGATGCTGCTCAGGAGCAGCATCGTCGTTTCGAGCGCGACGCCTGGAATCTCGAACAGATCCTTGCCGCTCGGGCCGCCCGCGAACTGATGGCCCATCACCGCGAACACGGCGAACAGCGCCGCGAAGATGATGCAGTCGGTCATCAGATACAGCCAGAAGCCGAACACCGATTGCGATGGTACGTGGTCCGCGTCGTGATGCGAGCCGGCGTCAATAGTCCTGGTTATCATCAATCCACCTCCAACGCGACCTGCGCACCAACGCCGGAGCGTTTCTCTTCAATCTCCGCGACCGTGGCGGCCGGGATGTAATAGCCTTCGTTCTTCTGGAAGCTGTAGACGATCACGGTGCCGACCGCGCCGACCAGGCCGACGATTGCCAGCCACCAGATGTGCCAGACTGCGGCGAAACCGAGCACCAGTGAGAACACACCGGCGATCACACCCGCGGACGTATTCGACGGCATGTGAATGTCGCGATACACAGGCTTCGCTTGCGTGCCCTTGCGCGACTTCATGTCGGAGAACGCGTCGAGCTTGTGCACCGTCGGGATGATCGCGAAGTTGTACACCGGCGGCGGCGAGCTGATTGCCCATTCCAGCGTGTGGCCGTCCCACGGATCGCCCGTGACGTCGCGATTTTGCGGCAGATTGCGATCGCGAATGCTGACGATGATCTGCGCCACCTGGAGCGCGATACCGATAGCGATGAGCGCCGCACCGCCTGCGGCCAGGATCAGCCACGGGTGCCACAGCGGGTTGTCATAGTGGTTGATACGGCGCGTCATGCCCATAAAGCCCAGCACGTACAGCGGCGTGAATGCCACCCAGAAACCGATCTGCCAGAACCAGAACGATGCTTTGCCCAGCTTTTCGTTCAGCTTGAAACCGAACGCCTTCGGGAACCAGTAGTTGAAGCCGGCCAGATAACCGAACAGCACGCCACCGATGATCACGTTGTGGAAGTGAGCAATCAGGAACAGGCTGTTGTGCAGCACGAAGTCCGCGCCCGGAATCGCCATCATCACGCCGGTCATGCCGCCGATCGTGAAAGTAATCATGAACCCGATGGTCCACAGGATCGGCGGGGTAAATGTCAGGCGGCCCTTGTAGATCGTGAACAGCCAGTTGAACACCTTCACGCCGGTCGGAATCGCGATCACCATCGTGGCGATACCGAAGAATGCATTGACGTCAGCGCCCGAACCCATCGTGAAGAAGTGATGCAGCCACACGAGGAACGACAGCACCATGATCGCGCAGGTCGCCCACACCATCGTCTTGTAGCCGAACAGCGGCTTCTTGGCGAAGGTCGCCACGACTTCCGAGAAGATACCGAACGCCGGCAGGATCAGGATGTACACCTCGGGGTGACCCCATGCCCAGATCAGGTTCAGGTACATCATGGCGTTACCGCCGCCATCGTTCGTGAAGAAGTGCATGCCGAGATAGCGGTCCAGACCCAGCAGCGCGAGCGTCACGGTCAGGATCGGGAACGACGCCATGATCAGCACGTTGGTGCAAAGCGCCGTCCACGTGAACACCGGCATCTTCATGAACGTCATGCCCGGCGCGCGCATCTTCACGATGGTCGCGAAGAAGTTCACGCCAGTCAGCAAGGTGCCGATACCGGAGAGCTGCAAGCTCCACAGGTAATAGTCGACCCCGACACCCGGACTAAACTGCAATTCGGAGAGCGGCGGATAAGCCAGCCAGCCGGTCTGCGCGAATTCACCGATCACCAGCGAGATGTTGATCAGGATCGCGCTGACCGCCGTCATCCAGAAGGAGAGCGAGTTGATGAACGGGAACGCGACGTCGCGTGCGCCAATTTGCAGCGGCACGATGATGTTCATCAGGCCGATCATGAACGCCATCGCCATGAAGAAAATCATGATGACGCCGTGCGCCGTAAACACCTGGTCGTAGTGATGCGGCGGCAGGTAGCCCGGGTTCGCGTAAGCGAGCGCCTGCTGCAGACGCATCATGATCGCGTCCGCGAAGCCGCGGAACAGCATGATCAGCGCAACGACGATGTACATCACGCCCAGCTTCTTGTGGTCCACCGACGTGAGCCATTCGGTCCACAGATAGCGCCACTTGCCGAAATAGGTGATCAGACCCAGGACCGTCGCACCGCCGAGGGCGATCATCACGGCCGTGACCATGATGATCGGCTCGTGGTACGGAATCGAGTCTAGTGAGAGTTTGCCGAACATGTGTTACCCCTTGCCCTTTGGCGCACAGTTGGCGTCCTTCATGTTGTCGAGGACGTTACCGTTGTTGTATCGGGCAATGATGTTGTGAAAGAGCTTCGGATCGACGCTCGAGAAGTAGCGCACCGGCTCCTTCTCGGTCGGCGCGGATACCGTGTGATAACGGTCCATGCTGAGGTTGTCCGACGAAGCGCGCACTTTCGCAACCCATGCGTTGAACTCTTCAGGCGAAGTGGCGAGCGCGCGGAACTTCATGTCCGAAAAGCCCTTGCCGCTGAAATTCGCCGAGGCGCCCGCGTAGTTGCCGGCTTCATCCGCGATCAGATGCAGGCGCGTTTGCATGCCCGCCATCGCGTAGATCTGGCCGCCGAGTTGCGGGATGAAGAACGAGTTCATCACCGTGTCCGACGTGATCGTGAAGTTCACCGGCGTGCCGACTGGGAACGCGAGCTGGTTCACCGACGCAATGCCGAGGTCCGGATAGATGAACAGCCATTTCCAGTCGAGCGCGACGACTTCGACGTTGATCGGCTTGACCTGCGACTCGAGTGGCTTGTACGGATCGAGTTCGTGCGTGGTCTTCCACGTCAACACGGCGAGGAACAGAATGATCAGCGTCGGAATCGTCCAGATGGCGATTTCGATACCGGTCGAATGCACCCAGCCCGGACGATAGTCGGCGCTCCTGTTCGACGCGCGGTAACGCCACGCGAACAGCAGCGTGAGCGCGATAACCGGCACGACCACGATCAGCATGGCCCAGGTGGACGTGGCAATGAGCTCACGTTCCGCCAGACCCACACTCCCCTTCGGATTCAGAATATCGAGGTTGCTGCAACCCGAGAGCAACAACACGAGGCTGCCGGAAAGGAAACTAAGCGACCCTCGTAGAGTCTTTCCTTTCATATCCATTGCCTCTTCTTTACGTCTTCCACGAACGTCATTCGACCGCTCTCCAATAGTAAGCGCTCGCATAATAGGGGGACGTTCGGCCGTAATAAACACTCGATTTAGCAACGATCTATTGCGTCGCAGCACCGTGCGACACGTTGCCGCATGGCTGCGCGCAGGTGGGCGTCTGCAGTGCCCTCTTGCCGAGTATTGAAATGCCGGCGAAACGCGAAAACCCCTTTAAACAAGCGCGAAAACGCGACGCGGCCTAACTGGCCACGCCGCGTGTCATGCGTGCAAAGAGACTTGATCCATAAGGAAAAAAGCGCGTTGACGAGGCAACATTCGCGAGGCGAATGCTGCGGCTGCGCCGCAGCTCGTTCAATCAGCCTGGCGAGCGGGTGGTCGCGGCTGCCGGTGCGGGCACTGCGGCTTGCAGATGCTCTCCGCCATCAGCCGGCGCGCCGTCCGAAGGATGCGCCGAGCGCTCCGATTGAGCCAGCAGCGTGCCGACCGAAGGATCGATCGCATCGGTGAACGGTTTTGGATTGATGCCGATGGCGAGCACCAGCAGCGCCATCGCGCCGAGCAGCACGAACTCGCGCTTGCCGAGATCCTTGAGGTTCGCCACACGAGCGTTGGCGATCGCGCCGAAGATCACGCGCTTGTACATCCACAGCGTGTAAGCCGCGCTCAGGATCAGCGTGGTGGCCGCCATCGCGCCGATCCAGAAGTTGAAGCGGATCGCGCCCATCAACACCATGAATTCGCCGACGAAACCCGAAGTGCCCGGCAAGCCGATGTTGGCCATGGAAAACAGCATCACGAAAGCGGCGAAGCGCGGCATGGTGTTGGCCACACCGCCGTACTCGGCGATCGACGCGGTCTTGGTGCGGTCGTAGAGCATGCCCGTGCACAGCAGCATCGCGCCCGACACCACGCCGTACGACAGCATCTGCACGATCGCGCCGGCCTGGCCGATGCGGTTGAACACAAACAGGCCGAGCGTGACGAGGCCCATGTGCGCGACCGTCGAATACGCGAGCAGGCGGCGCATATCGGTCTGCACGAGCGCGAGCAGGCTTGCATAGATCACCGCGACCAGCGAGAGCGTGATCATCATCGGCGCGAAGAAGTGGCTGGCCTGCGGCGCGATCGGCAAGGCGAAACGCAGCAGACCATAGCCGCCCAGCTTCAGCATGCCGATCATCACGGCGGCGCCCGTCGGACCGTCGAGGTGGACGTCCGGCAGCCACGTGTGCAGCGGCCACATCGGCACCTTCACGCCGAAGGCGGCGAGGAAACCGAGGAAGATCAGAACCTGCGGCCACGTGCCGAGGCGCGTCTCACGCCACAGCGCGAGGTCGAAGCTGTGCGTCTGGCTGTACAGATACAGCATCGACATCAGCATCATCAGCGAGCCGAGGAACGACACGAAGAAGAACTTCACCGCGGCGTACGAGCGGTTCGACTGGCCCCACGTGCCGATCAACAGATACAGCGGAATCAGCGTCGCCTCGAACGAGATGAAGAACAGCATGCCGTCGAGCGATGTGAACACGCCCTGCATGAAACCCGACAGCATCAGGAACGCGCCGAAGTACTGCGCGGTCCGCTCGGTGATCGACTCCCACGAGGCGACCACGATGATGATCGTGGTGAGCGCGGTCAGCGCGACGAGCCACAGCGAAATCCCGTCCACGCCCACATGCCAGGCGATATCGAACGTGGGCGACCAGCGCACGTTCTCGACGAACTGCATCGACGTGACGTCGTTGCGGAAATTCGACACCAGCGGAATCACCGGCAGGAAACCCGCAATCGCGCCGATCAGCGCGAGCCACCGGGTGCGACTACGTGCCGCGTCGGATCCGGCACGCAAAACCACCACGCCGGCGATAATAGGGATCCAGATTAGAAGGCTAAGAAGAGGCAATGGCATGTGCTCTATCGAAAACTTTAAGTACAAAACGCCACATCAACGCCTTCAAAATGGAAAGCATTGAAATGGATATGTAGGCTGGATTTCGCTGAAATTGACGTGCAATCGGGGTTGACCGCTACACGTTTACCCGCAGTCGAATGACCAAGGGTGGGAGATTACCAAGATAAGAATACTTTTGCAGCGCAACAACGCTGCAAAGCAACTGGCAATGTATTGTTGCGGCGCCGGCCCTTGCGAAATGGATAAAAATGTGCAGATGCACAAACTGACCGACCTGGTTTCGCAGGGGCAAATTTTGCGCGAAAAAGCGTGCAATTGGCAGTCAGTTAGGAACTCTTGCACGGATGCCCAGGCGCGCAATTCAAACTGGGATAGAACGTGCCGACGCATGACGCGGTGCGCGCGCGAATTTCGAGCGTCCGGAGAAAAATTTGCTTACCCGCGAGCAGAAAATTTTTTTGATCCCGCGCTCTAAATAATCCGGCGCGCGGCGCTCAAAAGTGGGAGCGCAGTTGATCAGCCGTTCATTTTTCGGCCCGGCCCGATCACGTGCGCCAAGCTTCTGCGTGCCTTACGGAAGCCGAATATACTTCGGCGATTCACGGCCGATGTTCGTGCATGAGTGCGCCGCTTTTTCGTCTGCGTTTCGCCTGCCCGGACGCCGCCCTCACCGGCCACACTTTTCGGAAACCGCATGCTTCGTGACGAAGGCGTCGTTCCCGCGCTCGAGTGCCGCGGGCTCAGCAAGACCTACGGCGCAGGCCGCATCGTACTGGCGCAACTGGACTTCACACTCGAACCGGGTGAGTTCGTCGCGATCATGGGCGATTCCGGTGTCGGCAAATCGACGCTGCTCAATCTGGTGGCCGGCCTCGACAGCGCGGATAGTGGCGACGTGATCATCGACGGCAGCGCCGTTTCGCGTCTGGACGACAACGCGGCGACGCGCCTGCGCAGGCAGAAACTCGGCTTTGTCTTCCAGGCGTTTCACGTGCTGCCGCATCTGACGCTTGCGCAGAATGTGGCGCTGCCGTTGCTGCTCAACGAACTGCCCACCGCAGCCGCGCTCGACATGCTCGCGGCGGTCGGGCTGGGCGGACGCGGCGACGATTTTCCGCGCCAACTCTCGGGCGGCGAATTGCAGCGGGTTGCGATTGCGCGAGCGCTCGTGCATCGCCCGAAACTGCTTCTCGCCGACGAACCCACCGGCAACCTCGATCCCGATACCGCGCACGAGGTGCTCGGCCTGTTCCGCGCGCAAAGCAAGGCAACCGGCGCGGCCACGATCATGGTGACGCACTCGGAAGCCGCCGCGGCCGTTGCCGACCGCATCCTGATTCTGAGCGACGGCGGCCTGCATGCTGCGCCCGGCGCAGCCGGGCCTTTCGGCTCCCGTACCCGCGCGCCTTCCGCCGATGATGTCCGCTGATTCCCGTCCTCTGCTGCGCTTGCGAGGACACCGAGTTCTCGCGCGCTGGCTGCTGGGCGCCGAATGGCGTAGTCATCGCGGACGTGCCCTGGTCGCAATCGCAACGATCGCGCTGGGCGTCGCGCTCGGTTACGCCGTGCAGTTGATCAACAGCGCGGCGTTCAATGAATTCTCCGCGGCGGCCCGCAGTCTGTCGGGCGAGGCCGATCTCCAGGTACGCGGTGCGCAACCTTCAGTCGACGAAACCATCTATCCGCTGCTCGCCAACGAACCCGGTGTTGCGCTGGCCAGTCCGGTGCTCGCACTCGACGTCACTGTGCCCGACCGGAGCGCGGCACTGCCGGTGCTCGGCATCGACGCGTTCAAGGCAAGCCGTATTGCGCCGGACCTGATCGGCGTGCCGTCGCCGGATAGGCCGTTCGATACGCTCGCGTCAGACACCGTGTTTCTCTCGACGGCGGCCCAGCAATGGCTCAATGTGAAAGTGGGCGACGAGGTGGCGCTGCGCAGCGGCACCTCGATCGTGCGTTTGCGCGTGGCCGGTGGCATCGTGAGAACACGGCCGGGTCAGCGGCTCGCCGTCATGGATATCGCCGCGGCGCAGTGGAAGTTCGGCAAGGTGGGCAAGCTGTCGCGCGTCGACGTGCAGCTCGAACGCGGCGTCGACCGGGAGCGCTTCAGGCGCGAGCTGCAAGCGCGGCTCGGCAGCCAGTGGGTCATTGCCGAAACGCGTGACGCCGAGAGCCGCACCGATCGTCTCTCCCGCGCCTATCGGATCAATATGAATGTGCTCGCGCTGGTGGCGTTGTTCACCGGCGCGTTTCTGGTGTTTTCGACCCAGGCGCTGAGCGTCGTGCGACGCCGCGCGCAGTTCGCCATGCTGCGTGTGCTCGGGCTGACGCGTGGTCAGTTGCTGCGGCAGATCCTGATGGAGGGCGCATTGCTGGGTCTGCTCGGCTCGCTCGCTGGGCTCGCGCTCGGCTACGCGATGGCGAGCGGCGCCCTGCATTTTTTCGGCAGCGATCTGGGCGGCGGCTACTTTCCCGGCGTGCAACCGCAAGTCGGCTTCGAACCGCTCGCGACCGCGTTGTTTCTGACGCTTGGGCTCGCCGTGGCGGTATTGGGTAGTCTCGCCCCTGCACTGGAGGCGGCGCGTGCCCGGCCCGCCACGGCGCTCAAGGCAGGCGCCGAAGAAGGCGCGTTGGCGCGGCTCGCCACACCGTGGCCCGCCTTGCTATGCCTGCTGGCCGCTGCCGTGCTCACGCAGTTGCCGCCGATGTTCGACGCGCCGATCGGCGGCTATCTGGCCGTCGCATTGCTGCTGGTCGGCGGGATTGCGCTGATGCCCCGCGTAACCGCGCTCATCTTCGGCGCGGCAAGCCGTGCTTTCGCAGCGCGAAGCCGCGCCGGCGCAGCCGGTACGCTGGCGCTGGCGCGGCTGGCGAACGCGCCGGGGCATGCGTCGATCGCCATGGGCGGCGTGTTGTCGAGCTTTGCGCTGATCGTCGCGATGGCCATCATGGTGGCGAGCTTCCGGGTATCCGTCGAAGACTGGCTGGTTCATCTGCTCTCCGCCGATCTCTATGTCCGCGTAGCGCCGAACGGCGACACAGGCGGTTTGCGGTTGGACGAACAGAGCCGGCTCGCGGCCGTGCCAGGCATCAGAACAGCCGCATTTGCCCGCACTTCGCATCTGACGCTCGCCCCTGCGCGGCCTGACATCGCTGTGCTCGCGCGCGAGATCGACGCGGCCGATCCGGGCGCGAATCTGCAGATGACCGGAGCCGTGCTGTCGCCTGCTGAGCTTCACGCAGGTGAAACACCTGTTTGGGTATCCGAAGCAATGGTCGATCTATATGGATACAAATTGGGTCAGCGTGTTCGATTGCCGCTTGGTGAACGCGACCATATGTTCGTGGTGGCCGGCGTATGGCGCGATTACGTGCGGCAGACCGGCGCCATTCAGATACGGCTCGCCGATTACCGGCGCTTGACCCGCGACACGAGTGCAACCGATGTGGCCGTCACCGTTCAGCCGGGGACGAGCGTCGAGCAGGTAGCCACGGGGCTGCGCGCACTGCCCTTCGGGGCATCGCTGGATTTGTCGCTACCAGGTGAAATCCGTGCGCGCACGCTGGTGATTTTCGATCGCAGCTTTGCGGTCACCTATCTTCTCGAAGCGGTCGCTATCGTGATCGGCTTGTTCGGCGTGGCGGCGACCTTCTCCGCGCAGACACTCGCGCGCTCGCGTGAGTTCGGCATGCTGCGGCACGTCGGCGTGACGCGCTCGCAGGTGTTCGCCGTCCTCGCGCTCGAAGGCGGCATGCTCACCGCGTGCGGCATTGCAATGGGCTTCGTGCTCGGGTTCGCGATCAGTCTGATTCTGGTGTTCGTCGTCAATCCGCAGTCATTTCATTGGAGTATGTCGCTGCACGTGCCGTGGATGGCGCTCGCCACCGTCGCGTTGGTGATGCTCGCTTCGTCGTGTTCGACGGCGGTGATCGCGGGACGCGGCGCAGTGTCGGTGGATGCGGTGCGCGCCGTGAAGGAGGATTGGTGATGCGGGCTTTGTCGCGCGAGTTGGCACGAGGGGTTATGCGGGCGGGGGCGGCGCGCTTTGAACTCGCTGGCGACGGAAGTTGGCTCGTCTTGCGGCGGCGCGAGCTGCGGATGGCGCTCGTGGGTTTGGGCGGGACCATGGGGCAAGGGACACTGATCGCGCGTGAGCTGTCATTGGTGTCGCGCTTCGATTTGGCCGCTAACGGCGGGTATTGCGCCGCTTTGCAACGACGTGGGTTGCGGATCATGAGCGCGGTTTTGAGCGAGAGTATGCTCGGCTACGCATCGATCGCACGCGAGTTGTCATGGATGAGATCGTGCTTCGATCTGACCTCTGGCAGCAGGTATTGCTTCGCTCTGCAACGACATGCGCCGCAGATCACGGGCGTGGCTTCGAGCGGAACTGTGCCCGGCTACACCTCGATTACGCGCGAGCTGTCATGCGAGCCGCCGGCTAAGTCCGCTCGTGTGGCTAATCGGCGCATAGGTCTGCGTATTCGCGGCTTGCTGTCTATCTGGATGCTGACTGTGTCGACCGCGTTCGCCGCGGCGCCTGAATTTGCGGCGGTCACGCCCGATCACGCTATCGCCCTGCCGCAGGACAGCGGCGCACACGCGGCTTTTCGCACCGAGTGGTGGTACGCGACGGGTTGGCTCACTACGCCGGACAATCAGCCGCTCGGTTTTCAAATCACATTCTTCCGCTCGGCAACCGGCCATGATGCCGCTGACCCAAGCGCTTTCGCGCCTTCGCAATTGATCATTGCCCATGCCGCGTTAAGCGATCCCGCGCTCGGCCATCTTGCCCACGATCAACGCATTGGCCGTCAGGGCTTTGGCCTCGCCTATGCGAAGCCGGCCAACACCGACGTCAAACTCGACGCGTGGAAAATGACCCGGGCACCTGACGGTCACTACGACGTCACTGTCGACGCGACCGGCTTCTCGCTGCATCTCAAGTTGACGCCGACGCAGGCACCTTTGATTCAGGGCGAACGCGGCTATTCACGCAAAGGTCCACGGCCAGAGCAGGCGAGTTATTACTACAGCGAGCCTCAATTGCGCGTGACTGGTGGCGTGGTTCGGCCGGTCGCCGCGGGCGGCCCGTCGCATGGCGAGACTGCCGTAACGGGGATGGCGTGGCTCGATCACGAGTGGTCGAGCACGCTGCTCGACGCCAATGCTGTGGGATGGGATTGGCTGGGCGCCAATCTCACCGACGGCTCTGCGCTGATGGCATTCAAGGTACGAAGTCACGATGGACACGCCGTGTGGGCGCATGCGGCATTTCGCAAACCCGACGGCGAGGTAACGACATTCGGTCCCGATCAGGTCGACTTTACGCCGCTTCGCACTTGGCTCTCGCCGCGCACGAACACGTCCTATCCCGTTTCGATGACAGTCAAAACCGGTACGCTGACGTGGAAACTCGATCCGCTGATGGACGATCAAGAACTCGATTCGCGGCAATCGACAGGCGCGGTGTACTGGGAAGGCGCGGTGCGGGTGAGCCGCGAAGGCGTGGATGTCGGACGGGCCTATCTGGAATTG
>NZ_JARESV010000259.1:0-210 GCF_046026985.1 Paraburkholderia sp. RL18-101-BIB-B | reverse complement strand
TCTGCCGACCAAGCGAAAGTATCAAGTCTCACACAGTATTAGAGGAAGGTTTGAGCAATCAAATCATCGTCAGTACGTTGAGTGAGCGACCGGTTCTTAAATGAACCGAAAACAGTAACAGGTATTGAACTGAAGAGTTTGATCCTGGCTCAGATTGAACGCTGGCGGCATGCCTTACACATGCAAGTCGAACGGCAGCACGGGAGCAAT
>NZ_JARESV010000258.1:0-216 GCF_046026985.1 Paraburkholderia sp. RL18-101-BIB-B | reverse complement strand
CGTTTATGAATCGCCGCAAGCCTGAACTGCAGGCAATCGATCTCGCAACGTGGCCAGGTATTGCATGGACCGATCTGGATAACGAAGCGCGCAAGCTCATCAGGCAACGAATGCATGCACTTGAGCTTTTCGTGCAAGGCGAGCCAGTACACGCGATCGAGAAAGCGACCGGCGTGAATCGCCGGCAGCTGTATCGCTGACTCGAGCGTGGCCTGC
>NZ_JARESV010000257.1:0-216 GCF_046026985.1 Paraburkholderia sp. RL18-101-BIB-B | reverse complement strand
GGTTTATGAATCGCCGCAAGCCTGAACTGCAGGCAATCGATCTCGCAACGTGGCCAGGTACTGCATGGACCGATCTGGATAACGAAGCGCGCAAGCTCATCAGGCAACGAATGCATGCACTTGAGCTTTTCGTACAAGGCGAGCCAGTACACGCGATCGAGAAAGCGACCGGCGTGAATCGCCGGCAGCTGTATCGCTGGCTCGAGCGTGGCTTGT
>NZ_JARESV010000256.1:0-220 GCF_046026985.1 Paraburkholderia sp. RL18-101-BIB-B | reverse complement strand
TGCGCTCGGCGGCAAGCCGCTGCCGGTCTATGGCGACGGTCAGAACGTGCGCGACTGGCTGTATGTCGGCGACCATTGCAGCGCGATCCGCGAAGTGCTCGCGCGCGGCACGCCGGGCGAGACGTACAACGTCGGCGGCTGGAACGAGAAGAAGAACCTCGAGGTCGTGCATACGCTGTGCGACCTGCTCGATCAGTTGCGTCCGAAGGCGGGCGCGTCG
>NZ_JARESV010000255.1:0-220 GCF_046026985.1 Paraburkholderia sp. RL18-101-BIB-B | reverse complement strand
TGACGCGCCCGCCTTCGGACGCAACTGATCGAGCAGGTCGCACAGCGTATGGACGACTTCGAGGTTCTTCTTCTCGTTCCAGCCGCCGACGTTGTACGTCTCGCCCGGCGTGCCGCGCGCGAGCACCTCGCGGATCGCGCTGCAATGGTCGCCGACATACAGCCAGTCGCGCACGTTCTGACCGTCGCCATAGACCGGCAGCGGCTTGCCGCCGAGCGCG
>NZ_JARESV010000254.1:0-223 GCF_046026985.1 Paraburkholderia sp. RL18-101-BIB-B | reverse complement strand
CGTTCCGCTGATTCGGGGCAGGGTCATCGTGTGTCCTTTCGGGTCATTGCCATTGGAAGAGAGATTGAATGTCGGGCGCGACTGTGTACCGCCGGGTAGCGGTCTCGTCGATCATCGCGAAGGGATCGGAAGACCAGCGGGCGGCGCCAAAGAACTACCTGCGATACCGAAGTCACGAGATTTTTTGATGCTGGTTGGCAGGGCGAAGGACGGCTATTACATG
>NZ_JARESV010000253.1:0-231 GCF_046026985.1 Paraburkholderia sp. RL18-101-BIB-B | reverse complement strand
AGAACCGCTGGCGGACAAGCTGAACGCAGCGCTGGGCGCATCGCGCGCAGCCGTCGATGCGGGCTTCGTGCCGAACGACTATCAGGTCGGCCAGACCGGCAAGATCGTCGCGCCGCAACTGTACATCGCAGTCGGCATCTCGGGCGCGATCCAGCATCTGGCCGGGATGAAGGACAGCAAAGTGATCGTCGCGATCAACAAGGACGAAGAAGCGCCGATCTTCAGCGTCGC
>NZ_JARESV010000252.1:0-231 GCF_046026985.1 Paraburkholderia sp. RL18-101-BIB-B | reverse complement strand
CTTCGCGTCAACGTTGACCCGTTCTTTTCAAGGACGGTGCTGGCGTCAAGATTGCCAGATTTTCTGGCACATCATCCTGACCTCTCGCTCGAACTCATCATGCGCGACGACGTCGGCGACCTCGTGGCAGATGGATTTGACCTTGCGGTGCGTTTTGGACCCCCGCCACTGGGAACACTGATTGCACGCAAGCTGCTCGATACGCGCATCATTACGGTCGCGTCTCCGCGG
>NZ_JARESV010000251.1:0-232 GCF_046026985.1 Paraburkholderia sp. RL18-101-BIB-B | reverse complement strand
TCTTGCCATCCAGGTCGGCGCGTTCGATCGAGCCGTCATGGAGGCCGATCGAACCCATGTTGGTCCAGTAGATATGACCGGCATCCACGTCCACGACGATGCCGTCGGGGAGGCGGCAATCCGTGACGATCGTCTTGAGGTCGGATCCGTCGGGATTGATCGAGTGAATGCGGCCACCGCTCAATTCGAGGAAAAACAATCGGCCGGAGCGGGTCGCGTCCGCGGAAACATT
>NZ_JARESV010000250.1:0-239 GCF_046026985.1 Paraburkholderia sp. RL18-101-BIB-B | reverse complement strand
GAAGGCAAAGGGCTTGACGAGGTAATCGTCCGCGCCGAGTTCGAGACCGCGCACGCGGTCGTCGACGTCGTCGCGCGCGGTGAGGAACAGCACGGGCGTGGTGCGCGTGGCGCGCAAGGTCTTGACGATGGTCCAGCCGTCCATGCCGGGCAGCATCACGTCGAGCACGATCACGTCGTACTCTTCTTCCTGGGCGAGGATCAGCCCTTGCGGGCCGTCGTTCGCCACGTCGACCGCAT